>JAFEBB010000019.1 GCA_018266075.1 Deltaproteobacteria bacterium
ACTCGGTCATGCCCTGGCCAGCCTGGCTCTTCATCATCTTGCGCATGGTCTTCATTTTGGACTCCCGGGTTGGGGTGTTCGGAGCGGCAAGCTCCATGAACCCAGTATCTCGCGCTCCCGCCAGCGCAAACATCGGTCATCGGGAGGAGGGAAATCCGGTGATCGCGCGCACAAGAGCTGACGTAAGCCCTTGAAATGCTGTCGATCCACCCTAGAGCGCGCCCGGTCCGCGCTCGCCCGTGCGGATGCGGACGACCTCTTCCACGGTGGACACGAAGATCTTCCCGTCGCCAATCTTCCCCGTGCGCGCCGACCGCTCGATGGCCTCGACCACCGCGTTCACGCGCTCGTCGTCGACGACCACCTCGATCTTCACCTTGGGCAGGAAGTCCACCTGGTACTCGGCGCCGCGGTAGAGCTCGGTGTGGCCCTTCTGCCGGCCAAAGCCCTTCACCTCGGTGACGGTGAGGCCGGTGATGCCCACCTCGTGGAGGGCGTCCTTGACCTCGTCGAGCTTGAACGGCTTGATGATGGCCTCGATCTTCTTCACGGGCGCCTCCGAGATGCCAACCTAGCCGTTCCGCCGTTCAGGCTCCAGGCGAAGCAGCTGGCGCCACCCCGCCGGCAAGCTTGACGCTGCCCGGCCACTGTCCCATAAGTTCCCGCTCCCCGAACGTTTTCGCCGCGCCCGCGTGGCGCGCAGCCCGTGAAACCGGAGCTCGTGATGAAGCGACTTATCGGCTTGGCAGCGGCGGCGCTGGCGCTCTGCGCCTGCGAGAAGAAGACGACCTCGCCCGAGAACACCACCGGCGCGACGCCCCAGCCCGCGGCCACCACCGCCGCTCCCGCCAACCCGGCGCCCTCGAGCGACGACGTGTGGCGCGTGGGCGAGGTGGGCTCGCTCTCCGGCCAGCAGGCGACCTTCGGCCAGAGCACGCACCACGGCATCGAGCTGGCGATGAAGGAGATCAACGACGCCGGCGGCGTGAAGGGCAAGAAGTTCAAGCTCACGACCTACGACGACCAGGGCAAGCCCGACGAGGCCGCCAGCGCCACGCTGCGCCTCATCAGCCAGGACCACGTGCAGGTGGTGCTCGGCGAGGTGGCGTCGACGAACTCCAAGGCCATGGCGCCGCCCTGCCAGAACAACAAGGTGCCGATGATCAGCCCGTCGTCGACGAACCCGGAGGTCACCGCCATCGGCGACTACATCTTCCGGGTGTGCTTCATCGACCCCTTCCAGGGCACGGTGATGGCCAAGTTCGCCCACGACAACCTCAAGCTCAACAAGGTCGCCATCCTCAAGGACGTGCGCAGCGATTACTCCATGGGTCTGTCCAAGTACTTCACCGAGACCTTCACCAAGCTGGGTGGCACGATCGTGAAGGAGGCGAGCTACTCGCAGGGCGACATGGACTTCAAGGCGCAGCTCACCGAGCTCAAGAGCGCGCAGCCGCAGGCCATCTACCTCCCCGGCTATTACAACGACGTGGGCCTCATCGTGAGCCAGGCGCGCGACCTGGGCATCACCGCGCCGTTCATGGGCGGCGATGGCTGGGACTCCTCCAAGCTCTACGAGCTCGGCGGCAAGTCGCTCAACGGCAGCTACTTCTCCAACCACTCCACCAACCAGGACCCGAACCCCAAGCTCCAGAAGTTCATCGCCGACTACAAGGCCGCCTACGGCGAGCCGCCCGACGCGCTGGCGGCCCTGGGCTACGACGCCATGCGCGTGGCGGCGGATGCGTTCGCGCGCGCCAAGAGCGGCGCCGGCCCCGACGTGCGCGAGGCCATCGCGGGCACCAAGGACTTCGACGGCGTGACCGGAAAGATCACCCTCGACAAGGACCGCAACGCGGTGAAGCCGGCCGTGGTGCTCGAGCTCCAGGACGGCAAGCAGGTCTACCAGACCACCATCGCGCCGTAGCCGCACCGATCATCGATGAGCGAGTTCTTTCAGCACCTGGTGAACGGCCTCTCGCTGGGCACGATCTACGCGCTCATCGCGCTCGGCTACACCATGGTGTACGGCGTGCTGAAGCTCATCAACTTCGCGCACGCCGACGTCTTCATGATCGGCGCCTACACGGGCCTGTTCAGCGCTCGCGCGATCGGCGGCGAGGGCGAGGGCAGCTACGCGCGCGCAGGGGCGGTGCTCGTCATCTCCATGCTGGTGAGCGCCGGGCTGGGCATGCTGATCGAGCGGCTCGCGTACCGGCCGCTGCGCGCGCGCCCGCGGCTCACCGCGCTCATCACCGCCATCGGCGTGAGCTTCTTCCTCGAGAACGGCGCGCAGCTCCTGTGGAGCCCGGATCCGCGGCGCTTTCCGCGGCTCTTCGAGTCGCACACGTTCTTCCTCGGCAACACGGCGATCTCCAGCATGCAGATCATCGCCTTCCTCGTGGCCGTGGCCATGATGGCCGGCCTGCAGTACCTCGTGTTCCGCACGCGCTTTGGCTTGGCGATGCGCGCGGTGTCCTTCGAGCCGTCGACGGCGGCGCTCATGGGCGTGCCTGTCGACCGGACGATCTCCATCACCTTCGCCGTCGGCTCGGCGCTCGCTGCGGGCGCGGCCATCCTCTTCGGCTTGCAGTACCCGCGCGTGGAGCCGTTCATGGGCCTGATGCTCGGGCTCAAAGCCTTCGTGGCCGCGGTGCTCGGCGGCATCGGCAACGTGCCCGGCTCGATGGTGGGCGGCCTGGTGCTCGGCCTCGCCGAGGAGTTCGTGGCCGGCTACGGGCTCTCCAGCTACCGCGACGCCGTGGCCTTCGCGATCCTCATCGCCATCCTCATCTTGCGGCCGGAGGGCATCTTCGGTCGCAGCGTGGCGGAGAAGGTGTAGATGCAGATCGTCCGCGCCTGGGCTCCGGTTGCGATCACCCTCGCCATCCTGGCGGTGGTGAACGTGCTTCTGCCCTCGCTCAACGAGGACTATCGCGTCCACGTGCTGCTCGACGTGGGCATCAACGTGATGCTCGCCGTCTCACTGAACCTGGTGAACGGCGTGACCGGCCAGTTCTCCATCGGCCACGCGGGCTTCATGGCGCTCGGCGGCTACACCGCGGCGTTTCTGTCGATTCGACTCGCGGCGTACCAGCTCCATGGCGTCCCCGACGCCGTCTCGCAGGGGCTGTTCCTGGTGTTGGCGCTCGTGGTGGGCGGCATGGTGGCGGCGCTCGCGGGCCTCATCGTCGGTTTGCCCTCGCTGCGGCTGCGCGGCGACTACCTGGCGATCGTGACGCTCGGCTTCGGCGAGATCATCCGCGTGCTCATCGAGAACACCGAGGCCGTGGGCGGCGCGCGCGGGCTCTCGAACATCCCGCCCTGGGCGGGGTTCTTCGCCGTGTACGCGGGCGTGTTCGTGACCCTGCTCTGCTCCCGGCGGCTGCTCGCGTCCACGCACGGGCGCGCGCTGCTCGCCATCCGCGAGGACGAGGTCGCTGCCGAGGCCATGGGCGTGAACACCGTGGGCTACAAAGTTCGCGCCTTCGTGGTGAGCGCGTTCTTCGCGGGCATCGCCGGCGGGCTCTACGCGCACTACCAGACCAACCTCGCGCCCAAGAGCTTCACCTTCATCCGCTCGATCGAGATCGTGGTGATGGTCGTGCTTGGCGGCATGGGATCGATTTCTGGATCGGTGCTCGCCGCGGTGGTGCTCACGCTGGCGCCCGAGCTCTTGCGCGCGCTCGACCAGTACCGCATGGCCAGCTACGGCCTGATGCTGGTGCTGCTCATGCTCGCGCGCCCCAGCGGCATCTTCGGCACGCGTGAGATTTGGGAGCTGTGGCCGCTGCGCAAGAAGAGCAAGCCCGACGTCGACCGCGAGCTGGCGCGGCCCGCAGGTTCGCCATGAGCGCGCCGGCGATGGTGCCCGAGGCGCGGCCCGAAGTGCTGGTCGCGAGCAAGGTGTCGATGGTGTTCGGCGGCCTGCGCGCGCTGAACGAGTTCTCCATCGACATCCGCACCGGCGATCTGCAGGGCCTCATCGGCCCCAACGGCGCGGGCAAGACCACCGCGTTCAATGCGCTCACCGGCGTGTACCTGCCGACCGAAGGCGAAGTTCGCGTGCGTGGCGAGCGCGTGAACGGCAAGCGTCCGCACCAGATCTGCGCGCGCGGCCTGGCGCGGACGTTCCAGAACATCCGCCTCTTCAAAGAGCTCACCGCGCTCGACAACGTGCGCATCGCCTGCCACCACACCGCCAAGGCCGCGTGGCTGCAGGCGGTGCTGCGCACGCCGGGCTTCCTGCGCGAGGAGGCGGCGATCACCGAGCGCGCGGAACATTACCTTTCTGTGATGGGCCTCTCGGCCAAGCGCGACGAGCAGGCCAAGAACCTGCCCTACGGCGAGCAGCGTCGATTGGAGATCGCGCGCGCATTGGCCACCGGCCCGAGCGTGCTGCTCCTCGACGAGCCGGCCGCGGGCATGAACACCCGCGAGAAGGCCGACTTGATGCCGCTCATCCGGCGGCTGCGCGACGAGTTCAAGCTGGGCATCCTGGTCATCGAGCACGACATGAAGCTGGTGATGGGCGTGTGCGAGACGATCACTGTCCTCGACCACGGCGTCACCATCGCGCGCGGCACGCCGGAGCAGGTGCGCGCCGATCCCAAAGTCATCGAGGCCTACCTCGGCGCGCCGGCCGCGGAGAAGCACGCGTGAGCACGCTCCTCGAGGTGGAGAACCTCTTCGTGAGCTACGGCGCCATCGAGGCGCTGCGGGGCGTGTCGCTGAAGGTCGAGACGGGCCAGGTGGTGGCGCTCATCGGCGCCAACGGCGCGGGCAAGACCACCACCCTGCGCGCGGTGAGCGGCATGGTCCGCGCGGGCAAGGGCTCGCGGATCGTCTTCGACGGCCAGGAGCTGGGCCGCTCCAAGCCCAACGACCTGGTGGGCCGCGGGCTGGCGCACGCGCCCGAGGGCCGCGGCATCTTCTTGAACCTCACCGTCCGCGACAATTTGGAGCTCGGCGCCTACCTGCGCCGCGACAAGGACGGCATCGCCGCCGACCGCGAGAAGATGTTCGGGATCTTCCCCGTGCTCAAGGAGCGCGAGAGCCAGATCGCGGGCACGCTCTCCGGCGGCGAGCAGCAGATGCTGGCCATCTCGCGCGCGCTGATGTCGCGGCCGCGGCTGCTGCTCCTCGACGAGCCTTCGCTGGGACTCGCGCCGCAGGTGATCCAGAAGATCTTCCAGACCCTCGCCGATGTGAACAAGCAGGGCGTGTCGCTCTTGCTGGTGGAGCAGAACGCGCACCTCGCGCTCGGGCTGGCGCACCGCGCGTACGTGCTCGAGACCGGCCAGGTGGTGATGCAGGGCACCGGGCAGGAGCTCCTCGCCACCGAGGACGTGCGCAAGGCGTACCTGGGCGAGTAGAAGAAACAGATATATCTCGTTGTCCGATCAGGCGCGCCGCGGCCCGGTGTTAGGATTCGACCCATGCGTGCTCTGGCGTTGGCTGCGCTCTTCCCGGCGATGGCGTTCGCCGCGGCGCCGCACGTGGGAAACTCGCTCGACCCCGGTGGCGCGTTCGCGGGCGGCAACCCGCCGTCGTACCCGAGCACCACGAACCCCGAGATCGACTTCGATGCGCTGCGCTTCGTGTCACACCACAGTGCCCAGGTGAGCTCGGTGGCGGTCGGCACGTTCGGGCCGGACGTCAACGCTTCCAACGGCTCGCGGTTCCAGGTGGACGTGCGGCCCGCGCTGACCGACGGCGGCCCGGATCTCTCCACCAGCCTGTGGAACGGCTCGTTCACGGGGGCCGATGTCTTGAATGGCACGGGCTTCATCGCCGCGAGCGCGAGCGGCGCCAGCACCGCGCCGCTCACCGCGGGCCAGACCTACTTCGTGGTGGTGAAGAAGACCGTGGCCGGCCAGAGCTACCTGCCCCTGATCGCGCCCAGCGGCAGCGCGACGGATCCCATCTTCGGCGGCACCGACGGCGTGTCGCGCACGCTCCTCGAGGGCACGGCGCTGATCGTGGGCGGCGAGCCGGTGCTCCAGGGCTGGAACGACACGCACACCGAGCCCGCGTTCATCGTGCGCTATGCGGGCAGCGACACGTGTCCGTCGACCACGCTGGGCAGCGTCACCGAGGCGCCCGTGGACGGGATGGGCTACGCGAGCACCGGCTCGCGGACGCTGCCGTCGGATCCGAACATCATCTACGCGGGCGAGGCCTTCGACCCGCTGCTCATCGGCTACCCGGCGGCGGTGGACCAGCGCGTCTTCGCCATCGAGCTGCCTCTGCACTTCAACCAGGGCGGCGTGGCCACGCTCTTTCTCTCCACGGTGACGAGCCACACCATCCTCGGCAGCGGCAACAACAGCGACACCGGCGAGGCCTACCTGGGCGGCGCCTACACTTGGCACCGCGCGGTGATCACCGACGCCACCACGAGCGCAGTGGATCTGTCGGCGCAGACCGACCGACTCTTCGTGGGCGCCGCCTACTCGCTCTTGCAGGACCCTGCGGCCAACTTCACGCTCCCCACGCTCGCCTCCACCGACGGCACGCCCTGCGCCAACGTCACCCGCGGGCAGTTCCAGCTCGGGCCGCAGCACGCGCTCGCGGCCGAGGGCGCCCTCGCCGGAAACCCCACCACCTTCCCCGATCGCGACATCCCCTTCCGGCTCTGCACCAGCGAGATCCTCGGCGACGGCATCGACCAGGACTGCAGCGGCGCCGACGAGACCGACGCCAGCCAGGTCTTCAACGCCTGTCGCGACGCCGACGGCGACGGCCACGGCAACCCCGCGGACGTGCTCGTGCTGTCGAAGAGCGCCTGGCAGGCGAACGTCCCCGCGGGCTACGTGGCCGACTGCACCGACTGCGATGACACCAACCCGCTCCTCACCACCAACTGCGGCACGACGACGACCACCACGGGCACAACGACGACCACGACGACGTCGACGTCGACCACCACCGGCACGACGGGGACGACAACCACCACCACGACGTCGACCACCAGCACGGCGTCCTCGAGCGGCTCCACCACCGCCAGCTCCTCGGGCAGCAGCGCCTCGTCGACCACGTCCTCCAGCTCCGGATCTGGATCTGGATCCGCCAGCACCACGAGCGGCTCCAGCGCGTCGGGCAGCGGCGCCACCGGCAGCTCGAGCAGCAGCAGCGCCAGCAGCACCGGGAGCGTCGCGGGCTCCAGCGGCAGCGCCAGTGCGTCGAGCGCGTCCAGCGCGACGGGCAGCTCGAGCTCGGCGACCGGCGGGAGCACCGAGGGCAGCACCGGCGGCGCGACCACCGGAAGCGGCGTCAGCACGGGCGCGAGCACCGGCGCGAGCGGCACCGCAGGCGCGGGGGGCAGCTCGGGCAAGCCCGACACCAAGCCCGCCAACTTTGCCTTGAGCGGCTGCGGCTGCAACGGCGCGGGCGGCAGCGAGCTCGCCGCCCTGGGCCTGGCCCTCACCGCCCTCTGGCGCGGCCGCCGTCGGCGCTGACCGCACCCGGGCCGATGCGGGGTATCATCAGGAACGAGCCGCTGTCCCCGAGGTCCTCATGTGTCGGTGCATCCTCGCTGCGCTGATCGTTGCGCTGCTGGCTGGACCCGTGGGCTGCCTGGGCTGCAGCAGCAACGAGGCGCCCGCGCCCGCGGCGTCCGCCGTGCACCGCGACGCGCTGGTGCCCCAGCCTGGCTGGTGGGGCAACCCGGCCGACCTCACGGCCGTCGGCGACGGCCAGCAGATCAAGGCGGTGGGCACCGCGACCAATGCCTGCGCGCCCGATCTCTTTTGGGCCTACTTCTTCACCGTGCCCATCGCCGGCGTGCCCAGCGACGCGGACGTGTACTTGTGGAGCTTCAGCACCAGCAAAGGCAACGACACCCTCGCCGCCGAGGTGTGCCCGGTCATCTCGGGCCAGCCCGACTGCACCCAAGTGGTCGCGGCCGGTGCGGATACCTTCTCCAGCACCAACCCCATCTGGGCCACGTTCACCCTGGTGGCCACCGGCAACGGCACGCTGACCGCGGGCTCCCAGGCCGCGCTGGTGATCCACGCGCTCCGCGTCCCTGGCGGCCCCGGCTGCGCCACCGGCGACCAGCACACCTTCGTCCTCCCCAACATCGGCCCGGATCTGCCGCTCGGCCCCGATGGCGTGAGCGACAACCAGCTCTGGCTCGACGGTGGCTCGGCCTTTGTCCAGGACACCGCCTACGAGCCCTGCTTCGGCGTGAGCTTCACCCTGCCCGACGCCGGCAGCCTTGGCGTGGGCACCCCGTACGCCGGCGGCCGCGTCACCGACGGGTTCGATGGTGCGGTCCGCGCGCAGAGCTTCACCCTGAGCACCCAGACGCAGCTCTTCAGCGCAGGCATCTCGGTGTCCAACATTGGCAACGCCACCGGCACGATCAACGCGGAGATCACCAACGGGAGCGGCAGCGCGGTCTTCACCGACGGCGGCCCGGGCGCCCTCACCTTCGCCGCGAACACCGACGGCGGCCACTTCATGTGGGCCAGCTTGAGCCCGCCCCTGATCCTCCCCGCGGGCAGCTACCGCCTTCAGTTTCCGCAGCAGGGCACAGGTCCCCAGCACTGGAGCTGGCACCGCGACGTGACCGATGAGGGACACGCCCTCAACGGCGACATCGCCGCCGACGCGGCGAGCTTCGAGGGCCGGACCGCGCGCGCGGTCTCCAGCGGCGCGGGCGGTCCGGGCGGCGGCGCCACCGGTGACGACTACGTCTTCGTCTTCGACACCCTCTCCTGCACCGACTCGAGCGGCAACGCCGTGGCCGAGATCTGCGACGGCCTGGACAACGACTGCGACGGCGTCGTGGACGACAACCTCACCGACCAGGCCTTCTGCAGCGCGAGCGGGCCCTGCGCGAGCATCCCCGAGACCTGTCCCGCCGACGGCGGCGCGTATTTCTGCGACCCGGGTTCGCTCTTCGACGCGGGCATCACCGACTGCAGCACCACCACCACCACGACCACCACCGGCACGTCGTCCACCTCGACCACGACCACGACGACCGGCACCTCGTCGACGTCGACCACGACGGGCAGTACTGGGACCTCGTCGACGTCGAGCACGTCGAGCACGACCACCACCGGCAGCTCGTCGACGTCATCGACCTCGAGCACCTCCAGCACCTCGTCGACGTCGAGCACCTCCTCGACCTCGAGCACCTCGTCGACGTCGAGCACCTCCTCGACCTCTTCGACCTCGAGCACGTCGTCGAGCTCCAGCACGACGGGCACATCCTCCAGCGCGAGCAGCACGGGCACGTCCTCGAGCTCGAGCAGCACGGGCACATCCTCGAGCTCGGGCAGCACCGGCTCGTCGTCGAGCTCCAGCACGACCGCGTCGAGCAGCTCGTCGTCCACCACCGCCACGGGCAGCAGCAGCGCCGCGAGCTCCACGGGCTCCAGCCACGGCGCGAGCTCGGGCACGGAATCGACGGGCACCTCCGGCACCAGCGGCTCGGCGAGCGGAACCGCTGGCTCCGGCTCCAGCGGCGGCGCGGCGGCCGCGGGCGGAAGCTCCGGCGGCACACCCGCAAACTTCGCGCTCAGCGGCTGCGGCTGCAGCTCGCTGATGGATCCCGGCTTCGGCGCGGTGGCCCTGCTGCTCCTCGCGGCGCGCAAGCGGCGTCGCGACTAGAATTGGGCCATGTCCGGATCCCGACCCCAGGCTCTCGCGCGGCTGCTCCCGCTCGGCGCGCTCGCGCTGCTCCCGGGCTGCATGCGCTTCCTGGTCGACGGCCGTACCGGGCCCTACCGCGGCGAGTACGCGCCCTGGGCGCCGCACGTGGGCTTCATCGGCTTTCTGGTGATGGTGGCCGACGTGTGGGCCTGCGTGCACGTGTGGAGCAGCAAGAAGCGCGGCGTGGTGGCCAAGCTGCTCTGGACGCTGCTCATCTGGTGCTTCCCCTTCGGCGGCTTCATCCTCTTCTTCCTCTTCGGCTGGGAAGGCTGAGCGCCCATGGGCGTGGACGCGCTGCTCGGCGCGGCGCCGCCCTACCCGCGCCGCGTGGTCTGCCTCACCGAGGAGACCACCGAGGTGCTCTACCGAATCGGCGCGGGCGACCGCGTGGTGGGCGTCTCGGGCTACACCGTGCGCCCCAAGGAGGCGCGCCAGAAGCCCAAGGTCTCCAGCTTCCTCGACGCCGACTTCGAGAAGATCCTCGCGCTGAAGCCGGAGCTGGTGCTCGGGTTCTCGGACCTGCAGGCCGAACTCGGTCGCGAGCTGTGCAAGCGCGGCGTGCCCGTCTTCCTCTTCAACCAGCGCTCGCTCGCGGAGATCCTCCAGGCGATCCGCATCACCGGCGCGCTCGTCGGGCTGGCGGCTGAAGCGGACGCGCTCGCGAAGGAGCTCGAGGCCAACCTGCGCCGCCATGCGGACGCCGCGTCGAAGCTACCCAAGCGCCCGCGCGTGTTCTTCGAGGAGTGGCACGAGCCGCTCATCGCCGGCATCCGCTGGTGCAGCGAGCTGGTGGAGCTGGTGGGCGGCGACGACGTCTGCGCAAACCTGCGCACCGAGCAAGGCGCCAAGGGCCGCATCGTGGACGCGACCGACATCGCCGCCCGCGACCCGGAGGTCGTCATCGCCAGCTGGTGCGGCCGCAAGGCGCAGGAGAAGCTCATCCGCGCGCGGCCCGGCTGGGAGAGGGTGAGCGCGGTGAAGCACGACCAGCTCTACGAGGTGAAGAGCACCTTCATCCTCCAGCCCGGGCCGGCCGCGCTCACCGACGGCGTGGACCAGCTCGCGAAGATCATCGCCGCCGCCGCGCACGGCCAGACGCTGCCTCGGCTACGCCCCGGCGATCTCCGCCGCGCGGACGGCCGATGAGCGCGCGCGTCGAGCTGCCCGAGCCGCTGCGGGCCTTCGCCGATTCGGCCATGCCCGAAGTGGGCGGCGTGGCGAATGTAACCTTTCTGTTTGGTCCGACGTTGCCGTTCGATTGGCTGCCAGGAGATCGGAAGCGGTACTCGGCCATGACCTTGTGGCGCACCATCCACGTGCGCGATCGCGGCGAGCCCTTCGAGCCCTTGGCGCCGCGCTGGTTGGAGCTGGTGCTGCACGAGCTGGTGCACGTGGCTCAGGTGGCGCGGCTGGGTGACGTGGGCTTTCCGGCGGCCTACCTCTTTGGACTCGCGCTGCACGGCTACCAGGACCACCCGCTGGAGCGCGAGGCGCGCGAGAGGGCGAGCGAGCTCGTCGCGCGTTTTCACGCGGCACACCCGCGGTAATCTGAAACCATGCGAACGCGCGTGCTGCTCGTGGCGCTGACGCTCCTCGCGGCGGGGTGCAAGAAGCCGCGTCCGCCGCCGGAGCCGCTGGAGCCCATCGACTCGCCGCCGGTAACGCTCCAGTCCGGGAGCGGCGGCGAGGGGCAGCCGCTGGTGGTGGCTCACGTCACCGCGGCCGACCTCCACGTAAACGACGCCGGCGCGACGCTCGACGCAGGCGTGGATGCAGGCCCACTTCCCACCGACGCCGGGCCCGACGCGGGCGACGACGATGATGCTGAAGAGCCCGATGCCGGTTCGCCCGTGCGCACCTGCCCGGCCGATGGCGGCACCTTCTTCTGCACGCCGTCGTGCTGGTGCCACGCAGCCGAGCTGGCGACGATCTCGAACCTCAAGGGCCTCGCGACCGTGGGCGACAAGCTCTGGGCCGTGGGCGATCGCGCCATGCTCCGCGGCGACGGC
The DNA here is from genome assembly GCA_018266075.1 of Deltaproteobacteria bacterium. Classification (GTDB taxonomy): domain Bacteria; phylum Myxococcota; class Myxococcia; order Myxococcales; family SZAS-1; genus SZAS-1. The sequence goes on from JAFEBB010000019.1 coordinate 11,676, forward strand.
AAGCGCTGGGGCGAGACCTTCGATCCCCAGGCGGCGAAGCTGGAGCTGCCGGGCGTGTCGAAGCTCGATCCGCAGCCGAGCGAGCTGACCGCGGTCGCTGGCGGCGGAACCGACGTCTGGGCCGCCAACGGCAACGACCTGCTGCACTTCGACGGCCGCAGCTGGAACGACTGGGACCTCAGCCGGCACGGGAGCCTGAACCCGGTCGCGGCCATGTCGGCCACGGCCCGCGACGACCTCTGGGCCGTCGGCCGCGGCGGGCTCATCGCGCACGGCGATGGCCAGACCTGGGAGGTGCAAGCCAGTGGCACCACCGAGCAGCTCTACGGCGTGAGCGCCGCGAGCCGCGACGATGTCTGGGCCGTGGGCACGAACGCGACCGTGCTGCACGACGACGGCAACGGCTGGAAGCCCGTCGACGCCCCGGTGCCGAAGGACCGCGCGCTCTTTGGCGTCTGGGCACGCGACGGGGAGGTCTGGATCGTGGGCGAGAAGGGCACGCTGCTCCACCGCAAGGGCAACTGGCTCGAGCGGGTGCCGGCGGGCACGGACTACGGGCTCTTCTCTGTGGTCCGCGTGCACGACGACGTCATCGCCGTGGGCCAGCTTGGCGTCATCGTGCGCAGCGAAAAGGGCGGGCCATTTCGCGTGGAGGGCACCGACGTCATCCTCAACCTGCGATCCGCCGCGGTGCACGGCGGGCGCGTGTGGGCCGTGGGCGACAACGGCGCGATGGTGTGGAAGGACCTCTAGCTCCTGGGCCGGTGGTCGAGCGCCGCCTTGATGAAGCCGGCGAAGAGCGGGTGCGGCGCGAACGGCTTCGACTTGAACTCGGGGTGGAACTGGCACCCGATGAAGTGCGGGTGATCCGGCAGCTCGATCATTTCGACGAGATTGAGCTGCTTGTTCACGCCCGAGAACTTCATACCCTTTTCTTCAAACTTGGAACGATACGAATTATTGAATTCGTAGCGGTGGCGGTGCCGCTCGTCGATGTCGTCCTTGCCGTAGAGCTTGTGCGCCAGCGAGCCCGGGGTGAGCGCGCACGCGTACGCGCCCAGGCGCATGGTGCCGCCCTTGTCGGAGACGCCCTTCTGGGCCTCCATGAGCGTGACCACCGGATGCGGCGTGGCCTCGTCGAACTCCAGCGAGTTCGCGTTCGTGAGCCCGAGCTGGTTGCGCCCATACTCGATAACCGCCATCTGCAAGCCGAGGCAGATTCCAAAGAACGGCACCCGCTTCTCGCGCGCATAGCGGACGGCGGAGATCTTCCCCTCGGTGCCGCGGATGCCGAAGCCGCCGGGCACGAGGATCGCGTCCACGCCCTTGAGGAGCACGTCGGCGCCCTGCTGCTCGATCTCGGTGGAGTCCACGAAGACCAGCTCCACCTTCACGTCGTTGGCGATGCCGCCGTGGATGAGCGCCTCGTTCAGGCTCTTGTAGCTCTCCACGAGCTCCACGTACTTGCCCACCACGCCGATCTTCACGCTGCCCTTCTTGGGCTCGAGCACCGCGTCGACGATGTGCTCCCAGCGCTCCAGCCGCGGCGCGCGCGTCCAGATGTTGAGGAGCTCGGCGAGCTTGTCGTCGAGGCCCTCTTCGTGGAGGTTGAGCGGTACTTGATAGATGCTCTTCGCGTCGCGGGAGAGGAAGACGGCGCGCGGATCCACGTTGCAGAAGAGCGCGATCTTGTCCTTCATCTCGCGGTTGACTTCGCGATCGCTGCGGCAGAGGAGCACGTCGGGCTGCACGCCGATCTCGCGGAGCTTCATCACCGAGTGCTGGGTGGGCTTGGTCTTCACCTCACCGGCGGCAGCGATGTACGGCAGCAGCGTCAAGTGCACGTAGGCCACGTGCTCCGGGCCCACGTCGTACTTCATCTGCCGGATGGCCTCGATGAAGGGCAGGCTCTCGATGTCGCCGACGGTGCCGCCGACCTCCACGATGCAGAGATCGTGGCCCTCTGCGGCCGCGCGGATCACGCTCTTGATTTCGTCGGTGATGTGCGGAATCACCTGCACGGTCTTGCCCAGGTACTCGCCGCGGCGCTCCTTCTGGATGACGGAGAGGTAGATGCGCCCGGTGGTGACGTTGTTGGCCCGGGTCATCTTGGCGCTGGAGAAGCGCTCGTAGTGGCCGAGGTCGAGGTCGGTCTCGCCGCCGTCGTCGGTGACGTACACCTCGCCGTGCTGGAACGGGCTCATCGTGCCCGGGTCGACGTTGATGTACGGGTCGAGCTTGAGGTGGGTGACGTCGAGGCCGCGGTTCTCCATGAGCGCGCCGATGCTCGCGCTGGCGATGCCCTTGCCCAGTGAGCTCACCACGCCGCCGGTGACGAAGATGTACTTGGTCTTCTTCGCGCGCATTGTCATTCCTATTTAATTCGTCAATTACTTCGGCGGTTCGGGAAGCTCCACGAAGGCCTTCCGCGCGGCCTCGAGGTCTTCCGGGGTGTCCACGCCGAAGCCGGCGTAGGGCGAGGCCAGCACGCGGATGGGCACGCCGTGCTCGAGGGCGCGGAGCTGCTCCAGCTTCTCCGCCTTCTCGAGAGGCAAGCTGCGCAGCTCGGCGAACTCGTACAAGAACTCGCGCCGGAAGCCGTAGATGCCCACGTGGCCGAGGTACTCATGCCGGCCGCCGTCGCGCACGAAGGGGATGGCCGCCCGCGAGAAGTAGAGCGCGTCGTGCTTGCGGTTGCGCACCACCTTCACCACCTGGGGCTTGCTCAGCTCGCTCGGCGGCAGGGCGCGCGCGAGGGTGGCCATCTTCACGGCCGCGTCGGAGAAGGCGCTGCAGAGGATCTCCAGGGCCGTCGGATCCAGCAGCGGCTCGTCGCCCTGCACGTTGAGGATGATCCCAAAGTCTTCCGGCAAGGTCCGCGCGGCCTCGGCCACGCGGTCGGTGCCGGTGGCGCAGTGCTCGCTGGTCATGACCGCTTCGCCGCCCGCGGCCTTCACCGCGTCGGCGATGCGCGGGTCGTCGGTGGCCACCAGCACGCGATCGACCGTTCGCGCCCGCTGCGCGCGCTCGAGCACGCGCACGACCATGGGCTTGCCGTGGATGTCGGCGAGCGGCTTTCCGGGGAGGCGTTCGGAGGCAAAACGGGCGGGAATGATCACCGCGACGCGCTGACCCGTGCTCGTAGTCACGGGAGACCCTTGTACGCGGCGGGCGTGCGGGCGTCAACGACGGCGATGTCTTCCTAGCTTTGAGACATTGCGGTTGCGGCTTCGCGGTACGCAGCGACGTAGAGCGCGCCCGAGGCCTCCAGCGACAGCTCGCGCGTCACGAACGCCCGCGGCCGATAGTTCGGAAGCGCCGCCTGAAAGCGATCGAGGGCCTCGGGGAACGCCGATGCGTCGCGGAAGGTGGTGCCACAGGTCTCGTCGAAGAACGGAACCGAGCTCGCCGGCACCGGCTCCTTCTCGAACTGGGGCCGGATGGGATCCAGCCAGAAGCCGTTGTCCCAGGCCAGCACCGGCACGCCGCACGCGAGCGCCTCCTGGTAGGCGAGGCCCTGCGTCTCGTGCTCGCACACGAAGACCATTCCCTTCGCGCGCGCGAGCAGCGAGCGGTACTGCGCGTGGTCGTAGTGCCGGTAGCGGATGGTCTCGTGACGCAGGCCGCGGCGGTCGAGCTCGGCGAGGAGCGGCTCGAGCAGCGCAGGCACGTAGTGCTCCCTTTGCCAGCGGATCTTGTCGTAGACGAGCAGGTCGAGGTCTTTCGGCCCGTGGGTGAGGTCGGGCCACTTCTCGAGGTCGAGCCCGGAGAACCAGAGCGCGCAGGCATCGCCGTAGCTCTGGGCGAACATCTGCTTCATCCACGAACAGGGCACGAGGTAGCGGCGGTAGCGCGGATCGCGCATCAGCGTCGGCGCGAGCTGCGGATGATCGAAGAGCCCGGGCCCGAGCACGGCCGGGTTGGGCAGCGTCCAGGACTCGAGCACGTGGGTGTAGCCGGCGAGACCCACCGGGTAGTGCGGGTTGCGCCGCGCGAGCTCCGGGTCGTTGACGATCACGCGCCAGCCCAGCTTCTCGAGGCCGCGCACCAGCCCAAGGAACGCCACCTGGAAGCCGCTGACGTTCTGCCCGTCGCGCAGCACGTGGTACGCGCGGCGCAGCGCGCGGCGGAGTTGGCGATCGTTCTTGATGAACGTATCGCGCTCGACGTCCTCGAAGAAGAGCAGCGCCACCTTGTCGCGCTCGAGCTCCAACGGCCGGGCGTAGAGGTCGCGCTTGAGGAGCTGGTCGGCGCGCCGCCGCGCCAGGTTGCCGACGCCCGCCGCAGTGAGCTGCGCGAGCTCGGAGCTCGCCTGGGCCAGTCGGGACGTTCGCATGGGCTCCTCGGAGCGCGACACGTTAGGGACGATGCGCGTGGGCGCAAGGGCGGCCGCGCTCAGTGCGGCGGGTAGCGGTCGAACGCCTTCTGCACCGCGGTGAGGATGAGCTTGGGATCCACGCGGTTGCCGATGGGCGTCGTGAGATACGCGCGCCAGATGATCTGGTGCGTATGCGCGTCGGAGACGTCGATGACCAGCGTGCCTTCCGTGTACGTCGTGCTCCAGAAGGTCTGGTACGCCGGGCCCCACCACGCCGAGGTGTCCCACGGCGACACGCCCCAGGTCGCGTACACGGGCGGCGGTGCGGCCTCGAGCTCCGTGCGCTGCCGCGCGCCGGCGACGTAGGTCACCAACACATCCGGCGCGTCGCGATTCTCGGTGAGGCCGCGCTGCGGAAGCGTCTGTTGAATCGCAGCCTCGATGGCGCCCATCACCTGCTGCTCGCGCGGGCCGGGCGGCAGACCGTTCAGACCGACCACGGAGCCTGGGCTCATGGCGTAGGTCTTGAAGCCCGCGAAGTTCACGTCGGGGTTGTGATCGGTGCGCACGTTCACCGCGGTGCACGCGGTGCAGGCGAGCCATCCCAGGACGAGCCATCGCGACATCCGAGAGAAATAGGAATCGCCGCTCCCGCTCGGAAGCCCGTCCGTCGGGCATCGAGCAAGGCGAGCGCGCGACGTCCACCATCGAGCTGATTCGATTGCCCTCTTGGGGGTTCCGCCTGCACGCCAAGCGAGCGATCGCCAGTGTGATCGCACGTCGAGGAGTCACACGAACATGCGCGTTCCCCTCCTGGTGCTGGCTGCTGCGCTCGCGCTGTCGCTGGGCACCGGCTGTATTTGCCCGTGGCTGCAGTACGGCTGGCAGGCGAAGTCGGAGCAGGCCCCGCAGGCCGCCGCGACGCCCAAGGCCGCGCCGACTCAGCCGGCCACGCCAGCGCCTGCTCCCGCAGCTCCTGTGGCCACGCGCTAGCGAGAACCCTACCGCCCGTGCGGTGTTTGGCTATGCTCCCGCGCCTTCCGTGGAGCTGCCATGCGCCTCAGCCTCGTCTCGTTGCTCTTGCTCGTGCCCGCCCTCGCGGCCGCCGAGGACAAGCCCCTCACCGCGCTGCCGTACGAGCCCAGCCTGAACCTCGAGTCGCTCGATCGCAGCGTGGATCCCTGCGTCGACTTCTACACCTACAGCTGCGGCGGCTGGCAGAAGCGCAACCCCATTCCGCCGGACCAGTCGGCGTGGAGCGTGTACGGCAAGCTGGAGATGGAGAACCTCCAGTTCCTCTGGGGCGTGCTGGAGCAAGCCGCGCAGGACAAGGCCGGCCGCAATGCCGTCGACCAGAAGATCGGCGACTACTTTGCGAGCTGCATGGACACCGCGGCCATCGACAAGCTCGGCGCCGCGCCGCTCAAGCCCGATCTCGACGCCATCGCCGCGCTCAAGTCGATCAACGACCTGCCCGCGCTGCTGGGCAAGCTCCAGCGCAGCACGAGCTCGTCGGGGATGCTCTTCGCCTTCGGCTCCGACCAGGATTGGGAGAACTCGGAGAAGGTGATCGGCGAGTTCGGCGCGGGCGGCATCGGTCTGCCGGATCGCGACTACTACTTCCGCACCGACGCGAAGTCCGTCGAGATCCGACAGAAGTACCAGGCGCACGTGCAGAAGATGATGGAGCTCCTCGGCGACAAGCCCGCGGATGCCGCCAAGGAAGCCGAGGCGATCCTCAAGCTGGAGACCTCGCTGGCGAGCGCCTCGCTGACCAACGTCGAGAAGCGCAGCCCGCACAACCTCGCGCACCACGCCACGCTCAAGGAAGCGCAGGCGATGATGCCCTCGTTCTCGCTGGCGGCGTACCTGCCCGCGGCGGGCGCTGGCAGCGTGGACTTCTTCAACGTCACCGAGCCCAAGTTCCTCGCCGAGGTGGAGAAGCAGCTCCATGCCACCTCGCTCGACACCTGGAAGGCGTACCTGCGCTGGCACCTGGTGCACCACGAGGCCACGGCGCTCTCGAGCGCGTTCGACGACGAGGACTGGAACTTCTACGCGAAGACGCTGCGCGGCGCGCAGGTGAAGGCCCCGCGGTGGAAGCGCTGCGTGCGCTCGGTGGACGGAAACCTCGGCGAGGCGCTGGGCCAGGCCTTCGTGGCCAAGGCGTTCCCGCCGGAGATGAAGCAGCGCACCGTGGATATGACCAAGCTCGTCGAGAACGCCATGGAGGACGACCTCAAGGGCCTCTCGTGGATGAGCGAGCCCACGCGCAAGGCCGCGCTCGCCAAGCTGCACACCATCGTGAACAAGGTGGGCTACCCGGAGCACTGGCGCGACTACACCAAGCTCGCCATCGCGCGCGGCGACCACGCGGGCAACGTGCGGCGTGCGGAGACCTTCGAGTGGGATCGGCAGCTCGCCAAGATCGGCAAGCCGCTCGACCGCGGCCAGTGGGACATGACGCCGCCGACGGTCGACGCCTACTACAACCCGCAAATGAACGACATCAACTTCCCCGCGGGCGTGCTGCAGCCGCCGCTCTTCGACAACAAGCTCGACGACGCGCCGAACTACGGCAACACCGGCTCCACCGTGGGCCACGAGCTCACCCACGGCTTCGACGACGAAGGCCGCCAGTTCGACGCCAAGGGCAACCTCAAGGACTGGTGGACCGAAGCGGATGCCAAGGCCTTCGAGACGCGCGCGCAGTGCATCGTGGACCAGTATGGCGGCTACGTGGCCGTCGACGACATCCACGTGAACTCCAAGCTCACCCTCGGCGAGGACGTGGCCGACCTGGGCGGGACCATCCTCGCGTATGTGGCGTGGAAGGCCGCGGTGCACGACAAGAAGCTCGGCAGCGCCGACGGCTTCACCCCGGATCAGCGCTTCTTCGTGGGCTTCGCGCAGTGGGCGTGCAGCAACGAGCGACCCGAAGAGGTGCGGCTGCACACGCTCACCAATCCGCACTCGCCGCCGAAGTACCGAATCAACGGCGTGGTCGCGAACATGCCGGAGTTCGCGAAGGCGTTCTCGTGCAAGAAGGGTTCGCCGATGGTGCGAGAGAAGCCCTGCCGCGTCTGGTAGGCCAGGCTTCAGCCTGACACCAGACCTGCGCGCGTCACGGCGCCTCGCGAATCGCTTGCGCGCTCGCGGGGCCCGGGAAATGCTCCCTGCGCATGTCGACTGCCAGCGCCCCCGCCGCCGAGAGCCCTGCCGCATCCAAGTACCGGTTCGTGCGCATCACCCAGCGCGTCGAGGACTGGGCCGTGGTCGCCGTCGTCCTGGCGATGGCCCTGCTGCCCACGTTCCACGTCCTGATCCGCAAGATCAACGGAAGCGGAATCCCCAGCGCCCAGGTCCTGGTGCAGCACCTCACCCTCTGGGTGGGCATGCTCGGGGCCCTGCTCTGCACCCGCGAGCAGAAGCACCTCTCGCTCTCGACGTCGGAGCTGCTCCACGGGAAGGTGCAGCTCTACGCGCAGCTGTTCCGCGGCATCGTCGCGGCCGTCATCACCGCGCTGCTCGCCTACGCCAGCACCGAGCTGGTGAAGGCGAACATGAGCTCGCCCAACACCATCGTGGGCTCGCTGCCCGAGTGGGCGAGCCAGGCCATCATGCCCGCGGTGCTGTTCGTGATGGCCATCCGCACGGCGATTCACGCGTCGCCGAAGTGGCCAGGCCGCGTCGCCGCGCTGTTGTGCTGCGCGCCCTTCCTCATCTACCCGCTGCTGGAGTGGAAGGCGCCGGGCACCGCCGCGGCCATCATGGCCAAGGTGGACGCGCTGCCTGCGGGCAGCCTGAAGTGGCCACTGGGCATCGTGATCCTGCTGGCGCTGCTCGCGGGCGCGCCCATCTACACGGGCATGAGCGGCCTGGCGATGCTGCTCTTCTTCGCCGAGCAGACGCCCATCGCCAGCGTCCCCACGCAGACGATGGACCTGGTGCTCTCGCCCACGCTGCCGGCGATCCCGCTGCTCACCGCTGCGGGCTACGTGCTCGCGGAAGGCGGCAGCGCCAAGCGCGCCATCAAGGCCTATCGCGCGCTCTTCGGCTGGGTACCCGGCGGACTCGCGGTGATGACCTGCCTCATCTGCGCAGTGTTCACCACCCTCACCGGCGGCTCGGGCGTGACGATTCTTGCGCTGGGCGGGCTCGTCTATCCGCTGCTGCGCGAGGAGCAGTATCCGGAAGGCTTCTCGCTCGGCCTGGTGACGGCGTCGGGCTCGCTGGGCTTGCTCTTCTATCCGTCGATTCCGGTCATCCTCTACGGCGTGGTCGCGCAGATCCCCGACCTGAACCAGCTCTACGTGGCCGGCCTGGTGCCGGGCCTGTTCATGCTCATCCTCGTGTGCGCGTACTGCGTGTACGTCGGCCGCAAGTCGCCCAGGAGCAAGTTCGACGGCAAGGCGGGCATCAAGGCGCTCATCGACCTCAAGTGGGAGCTGGTGCTGCCGCTGGTGCTGGTGGTGCCGTACGTGGCGCACATCGCGACGCTCATGGAGTGCGCCGCGCTCACGTGCACCTACGCGATCATCAGTCAGGTGTTCCTCACCAAGGACATCCCGCTCAAGGAGCTGCCGGCCACGCTCGCGCGCGCGGCGGCGCTGGTGGGCGCGGTGATCATCGTGCTCGGCGTGGCGCTCGGCTTGACCAACTACCTCGTCGACGCCGAGGTGCCCGCCTCGGTCGTGACCTGGGTGCGCGCGCACATCCACAGCGAGGTGGGCTTCCTGCTGACGCTGAACTTGATGCTGCTCGTGCTGGGAAGCGTGCTGGAGATCTACTCGGCGATCTTGATTCTCGCGCCGCTGGTGGCGCCGCTCGGGCAGAGCTACGGCGTCGACAAGATCCACCTGGCGATCGTGTTCCTCGCGAACCTCGAGCTGGGCTTCCTCTTCCCGCCGGTGGGGTTGAACCTGTTCTTGTCGGCGTCGCGGTTCAACAAGCCGCTGCCGCAGCTCTACCGGAATGCGGCGCCGTTCCTGGCCATCATGGCCGCGGCGGTGCTGCTGATTACGTACTGCGAGCCGATGACCACGGGCGTGCTCAAGCACTTCTACCCGGGCTACGGCGCGGCGATTCCTTAACCGTTTGGTGAACCAGCATCCATGAGCGAGAACGTCTCCGCCGGCATCGCCGTCGCCATGAGCTGGGTGATCAACGCGCTCGTGGGCTTCTCGTTCTTCGCCGCCGGCTTCAACGGCGGCAAGACCGACAGTCAGGGCCTGTGGTCTTGCTCGTGGCCGACGTAGTCCTCGGCCTCGCCATCGGCGCGATGCTGCGCGAGCTCCGCCCGACGCTCTTGCTCGCCTCGGTCGCGCCGCTGCTGTTCTTCTCGCTGCTCTTCGCCAACAGCGCGCTCGAGCACCACGAGTACGGTGTCGCCGTGGGCATCGGCGTGGCGCCGCTGGTGATGCAGGGGGTGCCCTGGGCTGCGACCGCCTTCGCCTCGGCGCAATTCAAGAAGAAGTGAGGAACGTCGCCAGGCGCTGCGAGAGCCAGCGACGGAACTCGTCCGTCGTCGGCGGACAGTGGTTCGACTGCTTCAAGAGCTCGCTGTCCTTCAGGCCCTTCAGCAACTCCGGCGCGCGCTTCAGGATCGGCGCGCCCGGAAACTGGCAGTCCTGATCCGCGGCAATCACCAGTGCCGGCCCGGTGAAGCCCGCGAGCTCCTCGACCGTCGCCAGCGGCGGCACGCGCATGTCGAGCGTGTACGAGAGGAACGCGTCGCCCAGGTACCCGGTCCAGTCGTCGCCGTGGGTGGTCAGCAGGTGCCGCAGGAAGCGCTCCAGCCGCGCCGGCGAGGGAAACGCGCGGTACATCATCATCGGCAGGCCGACCTTGAAGAGGCCATCCATCGCCGGACTCGCGACCATGCCCGCGGGCACGAGCAGCGCGAGCCGATCGATGCGCGCAGGCGCGTGCGCCGCGAGCCGCAGCGCTGCGAAGCCTCCCCAGCTCACGCCCAGCACGTGCGCGCGCGGGAGCGAGAGCGCGTCCATCACTTCGCTGAGCCATATTCCATAAGCATTTCCCGCGACCGGCGGCCGGACGTCGGCGCTCATCACCGATTGCCCGAGCACGTCGACCGAATGCACGCGGAACTTGTCGAGCAGCGGCCCGAGCTCGCCCAGCATGTGCGCCGACGACGCCAGCGCGCCGTGCAGGGCAACCAACGGCGGCGCGTTCTCGGGACCCGCGCTGAGCACGTGCGTCTCGCCGAGGCTGGTGGCCACGCGGCGCGCGCTCGTCTCGACGGGGATCTTGGCGCGGAAGCGCTCGTGCCAATCCGCGACCTTCTGGCGGCCGGCCTCGCTGCGGAACATCACGCCCATCGCGCGCTCCCTCGGGATGCGCGCTGCGTAGCACAGGATGTCTGTTCGGTCAGTGCGTCACGGCTGCCACGTCGTGCGCGCGCGGCTGGGCCAGGAAAGCGCGCACGCCCCCGAGGAGCGCGTCGGCCACCTGGTCCTGGTACTCGGCGGTGCTGAGCTTCTTGCCCTCCTCGGGGTGGCTGATGAAGCCCACCTCGCAGAGGATCGCCGGCATCTGCGCGCCCATCAGCACCACGAACGGCGCCTGCTGCACGCCGTGATCCACCGCGTGCAGCTTGGTCACCAGCGATCCGTGCACCGCCTTCGCCAGCCGCGAGGCGTCCTGGTGCGCGGCGGTGAGCGTGAGGTCGTCGAGGATCATCGAGAGATCGTTGGCCGACTTCTTCTTCGGGCCGTCGTCGGCGTTCTCCATCGCCGCCACCTTCGCCGCCCGCTCGTCCGACGCATCCGCCGAGAGGAAGTACGTCTCGATGCCCTCCACGTGCTGCCGCTCGTAGCGCGTGGGCATCGAGTTCAGGTGGATGCTCAAGAAGAGGTCCGCGCCGTGCGAGTTCGCGAAGGCGATGCGCCGGCCGAGGAAGAGGTGCTCGTCGGTCTCGCGGGTGAGCAGCACCACCGCGCCCAGGTCGGTGCGCAGCCTGGCCGCCAGCTTCTTGGAGATGGCGAGCGTGAGGTCCTTCTCCCAGACGCCCTTTGCCACGCCCGGCGCGCCGTCCTGCGGCCCGCCATGGCCCGGGTCGATGACCACGGTGAGCTTGTGCTCCTCCGCCTGCGCGAGCGCGGGCGCGACGAGCACTGCCAAGCTGAGGAGGACCCAGCGCATGATCTGGATCAGCCTAGCCGGATCCCGCAGGGGCGCCAAAATCACGGCCCTGGCGGATCCGACCGGATCCGGCGATCAGGGCTCACGATCTGACACGGGTACCCCGTAGAATCGCCCGGCCATGCTCGAGTCGCCTCCGTCTTCCCCGCCCGCAAACAGCAAGCACGTGCCCCAGGACTACGCCGCCGAGCGCGCGGTGCTGGGCGGCATCCTCGCCGACAAGCGCAAGATCGCCGACGTGGCCACCATCGTCCGCCGCGACGACTTCTTCTACGAGCCGCACGCCGAGATCTTCGAGGCCTGCCTCAACCTCGAGGGCCAGCTCCGCCCCATCGACACGCTCACGCTCGCCGAGGAGCTCAAGACGCGCGGCACACTCGCGCAGGTGGGCGGGCTCGCGTACCTGGCGGACCTCGACTCGGCCGCGCCCACGGCTGCGAACGCCACCGAGTACGCGCGCATCGTGGCCGACAAGGCCCTGCGCCGGCGCCTGCTCGATGCCGCGCGCGGCGTCGTCGAGCTCGCCGCGAAAGAAGAAGGCCCCACCGACGAGCTCCTCGACGAGGCCCAGAAGCGCATCTTCGCGATCGGTGAGGAGCGCGTCACCGGCGAGCCCAAGAAGATCGTCGAGGTGATGGAGAAGACCCTCGACCTCCTCGACAAGCTCCGCCAGACGCGCGGCGGCATCACCGGCCTGCCCACCGGCTTCTACGACCTGGACAAGCAGCTCACCGGCCTGCACGGCGGCGAGCTCATCGTGCTCGCCGCGCGCCCCGGCGTCGGCAAGACGAGCTTCGCCCTGAACATGGCCATGCACGCCGCCGTGAAGGAGAAGAAAGGCGTCGCGATCTTCTCGCTGGAAATGCCCGCGGACCAGCTCGCGCTGCGCTTGCTCGCGAGCGAGGCGCGCGTGTCGCTGAAGCGCCTGCGCGAAGGCGGCCTCTCCGACCACGACATGGGCAAGATCAACACCGCCGCGGCCGAGCTCTACCAGGCGCCGATCTACCTCGACGACTCGGGCTCGCTGAACGCCTTCGACCTGCGCGCCAAGGCCCGGCGCCTCAAGCAGCGCGAGAAGACGCTCTCGCTCATCGTCATCGACTACCTGCAGCTCATGAGCGGCGCCGGCCGCTCCGACTCGCGCGAGCAGGAAGTCGCGCAGATCTCCCGCGCGCTCAAGCAGCTGGCCAAGGAGCTGGAGATCCCGATCGTCGCGCTCAGCCAGCTGAACCGAAAGGTCGAAGAGCGCAAGGACGGCCGGCCCATGCTCAGCGACCTGCGCGAGTCGGGCGCCATCGAGCAGGACGCCGACGTGGTGATGTTCATCCACCCCGAAGAGGCCGACGGCGAGAGCATGCAGGGCACCACGCCCATCGAGCTCATCGTGGCCAAGCAGCGAAACGGCCCCACCGGCGGCGTGCCCCTCATCTTGCTCCAGGAGTACACGCGGTTCGAGAATCGGGCCCGAGGGGACATGCAGTGAGCCGACCTCCCACCCGACCGCCGCCCGACGGCACGCCGCCCGCGCGGATCCTCGTCGTCGACGACGACCTGCACACGCGCGAATTGCTGCGCGAGCTCTGCGAGAGCCAGGGCCACACCGTGCAGCTGGCGGCCGACGGCCACGCGGCGCTGGCCGAGGTGGGAACGTTCCGGCCCGACCTGGTGCTGCTCGACGTGATGATCCCCGGCATCGACGGGTTCGGCGTGCTCAGCCAGCTCCGCGGCGATCCCAAGACCGCCAAGCTGCCGGTGATCATCCTCACCGCGGCCACCGATCTCGAAGGCAAGATTCGCGGCATCGAGCTCGGCGCCGACGATTATATAACCAAACCGTTTCGTTTGTTCGAGCTCACCACCCGCGTGCGCTCGACGTTGGTCGTGCGCGCGTACCAGGAGCGGCTGCAGGCCGCCGAGGCCGAGCTGGAGGGCCTGCGCACCGGTGATCCGCTCACGGGCACGGGCAGCTACCCGCAGCTCCGCGCTGGCCTGGTGTACGAGCTGGCGCGCGCGCGGCGCTACGCGCGGCCGCTCGCGGCGATGCTCATCACCATCGAGAACTTCGACGAGCTGCGCGGCCAGCTCGGCCGCAGCGAGATCGATCGCTTCACGCACGGGCTCAGCGGCGCCCTGCGCGCGGGCCTGCGCGAGACGGACCGGCTCTTCCGCATCGACCTCGACGAGTTCGTGGCCGTGCTCCCCGAGACCGACGCCGCCGGCGCCGAGGCCGCGCGCGCCCGGGTGCTCGGTGAGTTGCAGAGCCACAAGGCTGGCTTGAAGGTCAGCGCGGGAATCGGCCTCGTCGGCGACCCCAAGACCGCCACGCCCGAGGAGATCATGCGCTCCGCCCAGCGCGATCTCGAGGCCCGCCTCAAGGTCGGATGAGCGTCCGCGCGTTCGTGGCGCTGGAGTTGCCGGAGCCCGTGCGCGACGCGCTCGCGGCCGCCGCGGAGAGCGCCAAGGCCCACGCGCCGGGCAAGCTCTCCTGGACCGCGATTGAGAAACTGCACCTGACGCTGGTGTTCCTCGGCGCGAGCGAGCCCGAGAAGCTGACCGAGCTCCAGAAGAGCCTCGACGAGGAAGCACGCGCAACGAAGCCCTTCTCGCTCGCGCTCGCGGGGCCGGGTGTCTTTCCGAGTCCACGCAAGCCGAGCGTGTTGTGGATCGGGCTGCAGCCATCGCCTGAGTTGGTGGCGCTGCAGGCTGGCGTGGCCAAGCGCTGCCAGGCGCTCGGCTGGACGCTCGAGGATCGCGCGTACGCGGCGCACCTCACGCTCGCTCGCGTGAAGTTCGCCGGGCCGCCGGGCAAGCTCTGGGACGCGTGGAAGGACGTGAAGCCGCCGGAGCTGCGCTGGGACGTGCACGAGCTCACGCTGATGCGGAGCGACACCACGCCGGGCGGCGCCGTGTACAGCGCGCTTGGCCGCTCGCCGCTCGGACGCTGAGTCGCGTGCCTAACTTCGTCCCATGTGGCGAATGGCTCTCCTCGCGTTGACGCTGGGTGTCCCGGGCGAGCCCGAGACGCCCGCGAAGCTCGTATGCGCGCCGGCGTCGAAGCCGCTTCGCTTCATGCCCGACGCAGGGCCCCCGCCTGGATTCGATCGGATCCGCTGCGGGCTCGAGGCGCCCAGGCCGCCGCCCAACATCACGCCGCCGAGCGTGGTCGACCAGCCCGCCGGCCTGCCGCTCAACCTCTACACGGGCCGCTGACAGGCGCTGTCAACCTCACTCGAGTCGACGGTTGACGGTGCTGGGCTCGGCCAGTAGCTTGCCCGGCGCATGGGCGTGGCCGATCGCATCGCCGCTGAAGAGCTTTCGCGGCTCGAGGCCGAGGGACTGCTGCGTGCGCTCGAGCCACTGGAGTCGCCGCAGGGTGCCCGCGTGCGCGTGGGCGGGCGCGAGCTCGTCAACCTCTCCAGCAACGACTACCTGGGGCTCGCGAACGCGCCGGAGCTGGCGGAGGCCGTCGCGCGCGCGGCTCAAACGGGCACGGGCGCAGGCGCGTCGCGGCTCATCGTGGGCTCGCTGCCGATTCACGCGGAGCTCGAGCGCGCGCTGGCCGAGCACGAGGGCGCCGAGGCCGCACTGCTCTTCGGCTCCGGATATTCGGCGAACGTGGGCGTGGTGCAGGCGCTCGTGGGCGCCGGCGACGCGGTCTTCTCCGACGCGCTGAACCACGCGAGCCTCATCGATGGCGCGCGGCTCTCGCGTGCGACGGTGCATGTCTATCCGCACCTCGATCTCGCGGACCTCGAGCGCGCGCTCGCGTCGTCGACCGCGCGCCGCAAGCTCATCGCCACCGACTCGGTGTTCAGCATGGACGGCGACCTCGCGCCGCTGCCCGAGCTGGTGGCGCTCGCGAAGAAGCAGAACGCGATGCTCGTGGTCGATGAAGCCCACGCGACCGGCGTCTTCGGCGCGCGCGGAGGCGGGCTCTGCGAAGCCGAGAGCTGCGCGGCGGACATCGACGTGCGCGTGGGCACGCTCTCCAAGGGCGCGGGCTCGTACGGCGCGTTCGCGGTCGGCTCGCGCACGGTGATCGCCCTCCTCGCGAATCGCGCCCGCTCGTTCGTCTTCTCCACCGCGCTGCCGCCGACCGTCTGCGCCGCGTCGCTGGCCGCGCTGGAGCAGATTCGAAATCCCGCTCGACGCGAAGCGCTCTGGCGCAACGTGCACCACTTCGCGCGCGGCCTGCGCGCGCTCGACCTGCCGGCTGAGCCGCGCTCGCCCATCTTTCCCATCGTGCTCGGGACGCCGGAGCGCGCGCTGGACGCCGCGTCGAAGCTGCGCGCGCGGGGCGTGCTCGCCAAGGCCATTCGGCCTCCGACGGTGCCGCCCGGGACGAGCCGGCTGCGGCTCTCGCTCTCCGCGGGGCACACGCTCGCCGACCTCGACCTCGCGCTCGATGCCCTGCGAGCCGCGCTCCGATGACCGGAAGCGATCGAACAATCCGGACGGATCTGGGTTAGCGTCATGACATGCCCGTCCCCAAGATCCCTCTCGCCGAGGCCATGGCGCAGCTTCAGACCCTCGGGCCCGTGCGCGTGCTGGTCAGCTCCGGCGTGGCCACCGCGGTCCTCGACGGCAAGCTCGGCTTCGAGCAAAAGGGGAACGACGCCGTCTTCAGCGTGGGCTGCGCCTGCCGCATCTCCGTCCCGCGCGAGCGCGTCCGCCACGTGGTGCTCTCCGAGAAGGAGCACGACGGCGCCAACGTGGCCCACGCCCAGCTCTTCGACGGCAACTACGACAAGCTGTGCGCGCTCATCTTCCCCCAGGGCGTGGAAGGCGCGCGCCAGATGGTCCAGAAGCTCGACGGCAACGACTTCGAGATCGGCTAGCCGTCTCTCCCGAGGACAGCGATGAGTCGCGAACGCCACGCGCGCCTGGCCGCGCTGGACAAGGCACACGTCTGGCACCCGTTCACCCAGATGCAGGGCTGGGACGAGGAAGATCCGCTCATCATCGAGCGCGCCGAGGGCAGCTGGCTCATCGATGACGAGGGCAAGCGCTACCTGGATGGCGTCAGCTCGCTCTGGGTCACCGTGCACGGCCACCGCAAGAAGGAGCTCGACGACGCCGTGTGCGCCCAGCTCGATCGCGTGGCGCACTCCACCCTGCTCGGACTCGCGAGCGTGCCCTCGCTGGAGCTCGCCGCGGAGCTGGTGAAGCGCGCGCCCGCAGGCTTAACCAAAGTGTTCTATTCGGACTCGGGCTCCACGAGCGTCGAAGTGGCGCTGAAAATGGCGTTCCAGTTCTGGCGCCAGAGCGGCCGGCCCGAGAGAAAGCGCTTCCTCGCGCTGGGCGAGGCGTACCACGGCGATACGCTGGGCTCGGTGAGCGTCGGCGGCATGGAGCTCTTCCACGACATCTTCCGGCCGCTGCTCTTCGACGTGCTCCGCGCGCCCACCAGCTATTGCTACCGCTGCCCGCTGGGGAAGACGTTCCCCTCGTGCGAGAGCGCGTGCGCCGGCGAGATGGAGCGGATGATCGCGGAGCACGCGCACGAGCTGGCGGCCGTGGTCGTGGAGCCGTTGATGCAGGGCGCCGCGGGGATGATCGCCCAGCCCAAGGGCTACCTCGCGCGCGTGGCGGCCGCGTGTCGCAAGCACGATGTGCTGCTCGTCGTCGACGAGGTGGCGACGGGATTCGGTCGAACCGGGACGCTCTTCGCCTGCGAGCAGGAGGGCGTGACGCCGGATCTGCTCTGCGTCGCGAAGGGGCTCACCGGCGGCTACCTGCCGCTCGCGGCCACGCTGGCCACGCAGAAGATCTTCGACGCCTTCCGCGGGCCGTTCGAGAGCAGGCGCACCTTCTTCCACGGGCACACCTACACGGGAAACCCGCTCGCGTGCGCGGCCGCGCTGGCCAACCTGGCGCTCTTCGATCGCGAGCACACGCTCGATCACGTGCGCGATCTCGAGCCGACGATGCAGCGCGGGCTCGCGGCCATCGCCGAGCTGCCGCACGTGGGCGACATTCGCCGACGCGGGATGATGATCGGCATCGAGCTCGTCAAAGAACGCGCCACGAAGAGCGAATACGACTACGCGACGCGAATGGGTCATCGCGTGATCTGCGAGGCGCGCGAGCGTGGCGTGGTGATCCGGCCACTGGGAAATGTCGTGGTGCTGATGCCGCCGCTGTCCATCTCCAGCGACGAACTGGCGCTGCTGCTCGACGTGACGCGCGCGTCGATCGAGCGGGTCACGGCCTGATGCGCGGGCTCTTCGTCACCGGCACGGACACCGGCGTGGGCAAAACCGCGGTGAGCTGCGCGATCGCGGCGCATGCGCGCGCCCATGGCGTGGCGCTCGCGGTGATGAAGCCGGCCGAGACGGGCTGCACCGACACGGCTCCGGAGGACGCGCTCGCCCTCCGCGACGCCGCCGGATCCACGGATCCGCTCGAGCTGGTGTGTCCCTATCGCTTGCCCGAGCCGCTCGCGCCCGCGGTGGCTGCGCGGCGCGCCGGGCGGACGCTCTCGATTTCGCACGTCGTCGACTGCGCTCGGAAGCTCGGCGAGGCGCGGCCGCTGCTCGTGGAAGGTGCAGGCGGCCTGCTGGTGCCGTTCACGGAGCGTGAAACCAACGCCGACCTCATTGGCGCGCTGGGCTTGCCCGTGCTGGTCGTGGCGCGTGCGGGGCTGGGGACCATCAATCACACCGCGCTCACGGTGGAGGCGCTGCGCGCGCGCAAGCTGGAGATTCGCGCGGTGGTGCTCAACGCCACCAGCGAGCCGGATCTCTCCGCGCAGGACAACGCGCGCGAGATTGCGCGACTCACCGGTTCGCAAGTTTTCGGACCGCTCGCATTCGTGTCGGATCCGCGCGCGCGACGAGATCAACTTTTCCGATTTGCGGGCGGAAAAATCGATCCGCTGATTTGGCTCGCCTAGATTCCTTTTCACCTCGCGCGGCATCGCCGCCGAGCTCCGGAAAAGGACTCATGACCGACGTCATCGACCTCTCGCTGCTCCAGGAGTCCCGAAAGCTCCTGCGCTCCATGCTCGACCGCCGCGGACTCACCTGGTTCCTCGACAAGGAGGGCCAGCGTCCGCTGTTCTCCATCGAGGCCTCCAAGCTCGAGACCGTGTTGAAGAGCAGCGCTGCCAAGATCGAACGCAAGGGCCGCTCGGTGCACCCGCGCGCCATGGAGCACTGCCGCAACGAGCTGCGCCGCGAGCTCATCCGCCGCGTGACGGAAGCGATGATGCGTGTCGGCTACTGAGACGGCGTCAGAGTCCGAGAACCCCGCCGGTTGTCACAGCCGCCCAAGGCGGCGTGCCTGGAAGTCGGGTTTTCGGACGGGGTTCTATGGAGTCCAGATGCGCTGGGTGATGATCTCCATGCGCTGAAGCCGCCGCCGGAGCAGCTGATCCGGCGGGCCCTGGTTGCTCCAGCGCGGCACCACGAAGTGCAGCTCCGCGCCGTAGAGCTTCGCGGCGCTCGAGAGCAGCGTCCAGCGATGCTCGAGCTCGGGCATCTCCAGCTCGCTCGGCGGCACCACCTCGAGGATCAGCGCCGTGCGCGCGTGGTTCGCCTGCCGACAGGTGAGATCCGGCCGGTGATCCTCCAACGTTCCGGAGAGGATCTGCGGCGGGGTGAAGCCCGGCAAGCGGGCGCGCAGGTCGCTGCAGCCGATGGTGCGGAAGAACTCCGCCATGAGCCAGAGCAGCTTGCGCCGCTGTTCGTCGGCGACGACGGTCTCGCAACCAGGGCTGACGGTCTCAGTTTCCACGGTACCGAGAACGTGGGGTCGCCCCGCTGCAGGGGCAATGGCGGGTCGCTTGCTCCACCGTCCGCTCCGCCTGCCCAACCGAGGCGACCAGCGGCGCACGAACGGCCGCCCTTTCGCTTGACCTCCAGGTGAGCGGGCAGTACTCAAATCGCCATCCTGCGCACCGGGCAAGCTGCCCCTGCGCGAATTCCAACGCCAACCGAGACGGGGCCACACATGTCCGAGAAGAAGTACGAGGCGAAGACCTATCCCCACCTGAAGGGCCTCAAGGGCATCAGCGACGCGCTGCTGGAGACCCACTTCGCGCTCTACGCGGGCTACGTGAAGAACACGAACCTGCTCACCGACGAGCTCCAGAAGCTGCTCAAGGAGGGCAAGGCCGCGGGCGCGAACCCGGCGTACGCCGAGATGACCCGGCGCCTGGGCTTCGAGTACAACGGCATGGTCCTGCACGAGTACTACTTCGGCAACCTGAAGCCCTCGGGCGGCGACCTCGATCGCTCCAGCAAGCTGGCCAAGGAGATGGAGAAGTCGTTCGGCTCCGTCGACACCTGGCTCACCGACTTCCGCGCGGTGGCCACCATGCGCGGTGTGGGCTGGGCGATCATGTTCCAGGACCCGACCACCAAGCTGCTCAGCAACCACTGGGTCACGCTGCACAACGACGGCAACCCGGCGGGCTACACGCCCATCCTGGTGATGGACGCCTGGGAGCACGCGTTCGTGCCGGACTACAAGCCCACCGAGCGCGCCAAGTACGTGGACTCGTTCTTCCAGAACATCGACTGGAAGGCCGCCGAGTCGCGCCTCCGCTAGTTCAGCTTGCGAAGAATCGAACGGGGACTGCGCGCGAGCGCGGTCCCCGTTTCATTTCCGCCAGCCACGAGCCACCAGCCACCAGCCACAGCTTCTACTGGGCCGGCGTCTTGGTCATGTCGATGACCTGGGTGCCCTCGGGGACCTTCGGCACGAAGCGCTCGTTCGGCACGTTCTGGTCCAGCTTCACGTTGCTGAAGGTCATGTGGTTGGTGGATCCATCCGGATCCACCACGGTGGTGCCGATCACCTGGAACGTCTTGGGATCGACCTCCATGAAGATCCGGTCGAAGCGCGGGTCCGACTTCTTGGGCACGAGCTGCAGCACCACGCCGGGCTTGTCGGCCAGGCGCGTGATGTAGAACTCGTTCGCGAGCTGGCCCTGGCCCCAGAGGAAGGTCACGCTCGCCGACAGCTTCTGCATGTTGAGCGGCGCCTTGGTGAGCTGCTGCGCCTCGGGCTGGTACATGTACACGAGCCCGCCGGTGACCACGATGCTCTTGGGATCCGGCTTGTCGTAGTCCCAGCGCATGGCCGGCGCGAGCAGCTCGCCGTTGCCGTTGGGACGCGGCTTGCGGAACACGACGGTGCCCGAGCTCTGCTGCGTCCGGTTGAACGTGGCGTAGTGGTAGCTCTGGTCGAAGTGGGCCTCGAAGTCCTGGTTCTTCTCGTAGAAGGCCTGCATCGCATCCACGATCTTTCTTACTTCCGGATCCATGGCCACGCCCGCCGAAGCCTCGGCCTTCACCTCGGGCTTGGCCGTCGCCACGGGCTTGGCCGTCGCCGCGGACTTCGTCGCCGCCGCGGGCTTGAGCTTCGGCGCGGGCTTGGCGCCGGTGAAGAGCACGAGCGAAACGAGCGCCATCGACACCACGGTCCACCTCGCGAACAGCTTCCCCTTCGACTGCCCGACCTGCGCGTGCATTCAGTCCTCCGCGTAGATGCGCCCGCCCTGCTTGACCGCCAGCTCGTAGAAACGCCGCTTGAGCGATTCCGATTCCGCGGCGTCGAGATCGCCCACCACGCCTCGCTCGCGCCGGCGCTCGCGCATCAGCGAGAGACAAATCGCCGCGGTGACGCTCACGTTGAAGCTCTGCGAGAAGCCCAGCATGGGGATCACGAAGCGCCGGTCAGCGTGGGCGCGGGCGACGTCGCTCACGCCGTCCTGCTCGTTGCCCACCACGATGGCCACCTTCTCGTGGAGCGGCAGCGCCCCGTACGGCTCCGCGCCCGGCGACAGATCCGACACGCAGAACAGAAAGCCCTGCGCCTTGAGCGGCTGCGCGCACGCGGCCATGTCGCGGTGGAAGTGGAGATCCAGCCACTTGTCGCAGCCCTGGGTGATCTTCTGGTTGAGCCGAAAGCCGTGCTTCTCGTGCTCCACCACGTGCACGTCCTGGACGCCGAACGCCTCGCACGAGCGCAAGATCGCCGCCACGTTGTGCGGATCGCCGATGCGCTCGAGCACCAGGGTGAACGTCCGCGTCCGGTTCTGCACCACGCGGTCGATGCGCTCGCGGCGCCGCTCGAAGATGAGCGTTTCGGCGGCCGGGCGGCTCATTTGGCGTAGAGCACCTTGGCGGCTTCGTCGAGGAGCGCCTTGAGGCCCTCGCCCGTCGCGGCCGAGATGATGTGCACCTTCTTCTTCTTGCGCTTCATCGCCTTGGCGAACGTCTCCGCGCGCTCGCGGGCCTCGGGCAGGTCCGCCTTGTTGGCGGCGATGATCTGCGGCTTCTTGGCGAGCTCCTTGGAGTAGAGCTTCAGCTCGCGGTTGAGGATGTCGTAGTCGTGCAGCGGGGCGCGCTCGTCGCCTTCGGCCGAGCAGTCGATGAGGTGGATGAGCACCTTGCACTTCTCGACGTGCTTCAGGAACTGGTGCCCCAGCCCCGCGCCCTCGTGGGCGCCCTCAATGATGCCGGGGATGTCGGCCATCACGAACGAGCGGTCCTCGCGATACGCCACCACGCCCAGGTGCGGCACCAGGGTGGTGAACGGATAGTCCGCGACTTTGGGTTTGGCGCGCGACACGTGGCTGATGAGCGTGCTCTTGCCCGCGTTGGGATAGCCGAGCAGGCCCACGTCGGCGAGCAGCCGCAGCTCGAGGACGATCTCCTTCTTCTCGCCCGGCGTGCCCGGCTCCGCGAAGCGCGGCGCCTGGCGCGTGCTGGTGGCGAAGTTCATGTTGCCCAGGCCGCCCTTGCCGCCCCGGGCCACGATCCAGCGCTCGCCCACCTTCTCCAGCTCGTGGAGCACGTCGCCGGTGGCGCCGTCCTTGATGCGCGTGCCCACGGGGAGCTTGAGGATCAGGTCCTCGCCGCCGCGGCCGTTGCAGTCGCTGCCGCCGCCGTGCTCGCCCGAGCGGGCCTTGTGGTGCTTCTGGTAGTGGAAGTCGAGGAGCGTGGTGAGGTTGGAGTCGGCCTCGAGGACCACGTCGCCGCCGCGGCCGCCATCGCCGCCCGACGGCCCGCCCAGGGGCACGTACTTCTCCCGTCGGAAGGCCACGGCGCCATTGCCGCCGTCGCCGGCCTTCACCTCGATGCGCGCTTCGTCGACGAACTTCAGCACGGCCAGTCCTCACGCGGGCAGGCGTCTCGCCTGGCCGCTGGATGCACGAAGGCCGCAGCAGGGCGGGAAGCGCTCCACCGCGGCCTCGTTCTGGTTTGCAGCGGGCGGTCGTTACGCCTTGGCGGCGACGACCGAGACCTTCTTGCGGTCCTTGCCCAGCCGCTCGTACTTCACCACGCCGTCCTGCACGGCGAAGATGGTGAAGTCGCGGCCCATCTGCACGCCGGTGCCGGGGTGGATCTTGGTGCCCACCTGGCGAACCAGGATGTTGCCGGAGACCACTTCCTCACCGCCGTAGACCTTTACCCCGCGCCGCTGCCCAGCCGAGTCGCGGCCGTTTCGCGAAGAGCCCTGACCTTTTTTGTGAGCCATGAGAGACCTCGAATTCGATATATCGAAAAGTGTGCGGCTTCGGGCTTAGCCCTTGATGCCGGTGATCTTCAGCTCGGTGAACGGCTGCCGGTGACCCTGGCGGCGCGTGAAGCCGAAGTAGTTCTTGATGAAGTGCAGGACCTTGCGGTGCTTGCCCTGGGTGACGATGGTGGCCTCGACCACGGCGCCCGCGACGGTGGGCTTGCCCACCTTCGCCGCGTCGGTACCGCCGACCATGAGCACCTCGTTGAAGGTGACCTTGCCGCCCTTGTCGCCGGCGAGCTTCTCGACGCGGAGGGTGTCGCCCTCCTGAACCCGGTACTGCTTTCCGCCGGTCTTGATGACTGCGTACATGCGTGACTCCTCAGAGACGCCGCTTGGGCGGCGGGGGTGAACCCGCGCTTCTTGAGCCCTGTGCGAGCGAAGGGGCGTGGATTTACTGGGGAGGGCGGCTCAAGTCAAGTTGGTGGGCGGGCTGATCGGGCAGCGGGCGGCCGATCAGGGGCCGGCGTCGGCCAAGCAGAACGCTTTCACCTCGACCAGGCCGCCGCCTCCGGACGAGAAGAACAGTCGCGACCGGCCAGAACCGTCGACATCTGCGGGAACACCATTGGCCGCACCGACAGGGCTCACCGGGATGGGCCACCACGTCGAGGCCCACGGACCCGGCTTTGGCCCGCCCTGAATGATGCCAAGCCCAAGCGAGTTGTCCGGGCCGTACACGAGAAGCGTGAGCTCAGCGGCCCCGTCGCCGTTCAGATCCGCCGCCACCATGCCGAATCCGGACGGCACCAATGCGTTGGAGGTGGAGAACGTGCCGTCGCCCAGCCCAAAGAGCACCTCGGGCGTATGGAAGTCGACGGCGACGATATCGGCGAGGCCATCTCCGTCGAAGTCGCCCGTCGTCGGCACCGCATCTTGCCCAAGGCTCACGAATCCCGCGTCGACGAGCCCTGCGGGCGTGCCGAGCAGGACACCTCCGGCCGACGTCACGAGATCTGAAAAACCATCCCCGTTGAAGTCTCCGACAGCCATGTTGCCGAATCCGCTGGGTGAGGCGATGGTCGTGGCGTCGAAGCCGCCGTCGGGCGCGAGCGACAGCACGCGAAGCCCCAGCCCGGTTCCGGAGACGGGGTTGTTGACGTCCGCGAGCCGATCAGAGCCACCCGGCACGTGGAGCACGCCGATGCGGTGGGATTGAAGGGGAATATCCGTGACAGTGATGGGCCCCGTGAACTCACCTGTGCCGTCGCCCAGGACGTAGGCGAAAAACGTTTTCGAGCTGAGCGTGGTCCAGGTGAACAAGAGGTCCAGGTGGCCATCGCCGTTGAGGTCGGCGAAGAACGGGGCTGAGCCGCGAACAGCGAGGGATTCGATCTGCACGCCGCCATCGCTGGCCCAGCTGAACTTGCCGAAGCCGGCGTCCGTCATCGTGACGATCAGGTCATCCCTTCCGTCTTCGTCAACGTCGCCTGCCGCAAGGTCGGTCCACCGCCACACGTCGCTCCCGAGCACCTCCGGAGCCTGCAGGTGACCGAGGCCGTCGTTTCGGAGAATCCAAAGCTTGTTGCCAACGACGATGCCGAGGTCGGGAGCGCCGTCGCCATCCAGATCGGCGACATGGAGCAGCGTGCCCTTCTCCCAACGGTACTGCGTCTCAACTTGCAGACCTCCGTCCGGCGAGAGCGACAACACTTGGATGTCGCCGGATTGCATTTGAGTGACGAGCTCATGGTGACCATCGCCGACGAGGTCGATCGGGGCAGCGCGATCCCCCGTGTAAAAAGTGCCCTGGACCACCAGCACCGCCCCGAATCCGCCATCTCCATATCCAAGCGCCACCCCACCCGAAGGCCCGACCTCATCGGCGCGACCGTCCCCATCAAGGTCCACGAAGTGTGACGCCCCAGCCATCCCTCCCATGGGCACATCGGGGCCGAGGCTCTCGCACGAGACGCGCATCCATGTGAGTCCGACTCCGCCGAGAATCAGGTCCGGTTGGCCGTCGCCATCGACGTCCGCAACGCTCAGACGATTCGCCGCAGGGGTGGGTGCCGAGGCCCTCAGCAGCCCTTGGGTCCCATCCCATTTGACGAGCTCGACGACGCCGTCACGGCGCAGCGCGACGAGGTCGTCGTGGCCGTCAAAAGGGAGCGCACCGAGCGCGGTGACGGGAGCCCCGGCTGCATAGCTCGCCGTCAGGAAGCCACCATCAGGCTGCATCATCGTCAGGTCGATGGAATTGGTTTCCGTCGATGTCGCGAGGTCGACCCGCCCATCGCCATTCCAGTCGCCGACGGTAAAGAGGGTCGGCACATCGCCCGAAACCTCCCTGGGCATGTCGAACGTCCCGTCGCCATGGCCTCTCGCGAACTGAATGCCATAGTCCTGAAAGACCATCAGGTCGGGCTTCCCATCTCCATCGAAGTCCGACGCGATCCACTCCAACGGCGCAATCGCCAGGCCCGTCGGAGGAAGCCCGAACTCCTGCATCGCCGGCGAGCACGTGGGCGCGCTTGGGCGCACGCGAGCACCTGCGTCGCGCGGCGGGCCCGCAGTGCAGAAACCACCGTCTAGCAATCCGGCATCAAGGCTTGAGCCGGCATCGAGACTTGAGCCGGCATCGAGGGCTGGGCCGCCCTGCGCCTTCGGCCGCAGGCACCCTGCCCCGAGCAACGCCACGCCCACTGCCATCAGCCGAATCGCCCGCACGCCACGTCTCCCGGTTTTCCGAGAGTAGCAGGATCTATCCCGTCGGCACCGGCAGCA
Source organism: Deltaproteobacteria bacterium (assembly GCA_018266075.1). Lineage (GTDB taxonomy): Bacteria > Myxococcota > Myxococcia > Myxococcales > SZAS-1 > SZAS-1. Next base: position 37,417 of record JAFEBB010000019.1, read on the forward strand.
CGGGCGTCTCCACACACGCTCGACAATCCGGCGTGCACACCCACTGGTGCTCGCGACACACGCACGTCGACGGCTTGCACCCACCCGGCACGCCGCAATCCGCAGGCGATGGCCCGGGACACCCGTCCGTCGGCAGTCCCACGCGCGAAGTCTCCGGGGTCGAACCGGCATCGATCGGCGGCTTGGGCTTGGTGATGATAGGCGCTGGCCGCGTCCAATCATCACGAACGCGCGTCACACAGGCGCCGGCCACGCACGCGACTGCAATATCCCGAGGCGGATACGACGCGCTGTCCCTCGTCGACTGGCCGTCCTCGGCCCGCATCGGCCGCGCCATGCACTTGCAGACCGCCCTCGCGCCACAGAGGCCGCCCTCGGCGTCCAACCGCGCGCGCTCCGAACGATTGATTCCAATCGCGATCGACGAGCCGCAGCAATCGAGCAGCTGACCGCCGATGCCGCAGTCGTCGTCGCTGCGGCAGCCCTTGTCGTAGGTGGCCACGCGGCCGCCGTCGACGTCCACGCCGTAAGGACAGCTCACGCTCCCGCTCCGTCCGCTGGAGCTCGTGCGCTCACCGCACGCGTTCGCGCAGCCCGTCAGCGCCAGCAATCCGACGAGTCCCGCGCGCCACATGCGGTGACTCTATTCGTTCACCTCGCACGCGCCCACGATCGGCCCAAAACACTTCGGGGCCGCCGCCTCTCGGCAGCAGCCCCGCGCGCACAGCGGATCCGAAGGCGCTTACGCGCTCTTCTTCTCCTTCTCGAACGAGAGCAGCGGCTCCTCGCCCTTCAAGATCACGCCCTCGGTGATCTTGCACTCCTTGATGCCCTCTTTGTACGGGACGTCGTACTGGATATCGAGGAGCGCGTTCTCCATGATCGCGCGCAACCCGCGGGCGCCAGCCTTGCGCCGCATGGCCTCCTGGGCCACCGCGCGCAGCGCCTCCTTGGTGAAGCTGAGCTTCACCTTCTCCAGCTCGAACATCTTCTGGTACTGCTTCACCAGCGCGTTCTTCGGCGCGCAGAGGATGTTGACGAGATCGTCCTCGGAGAGATCCCAGAGGGTCGCGACCACCGGCAGGCGCCCCACGAACTCGGGGATCATGCCGAACTTGATCATGTCCTGCGGCTCGACCTTCTCGAGCAACTGGCCCACGGAGAGCTCGTCGGCCTTGCCGACCTCGGCGCCGAAGCCCAGGCCCTTCACGCCCACGCGCCGGCGGATCACCTGCTCCATGCCGTGGAACGCGCCGCCGCAGATGAAGAGGATCTGCGAGGTGTCGACCTGGATGTACTCCTGCTGGTTGTACTTCTTGCCGCCGCGCGGGGTGACGTTCGCCCGCGTGCCTTCCACGATCTTGAGCAGCGCCTGCTGCACGCCCTCGCCGCCCACGTCGCGGGTGGCCGAAGGCTGGTCGCCCTTGCGCGCGATCTTGTCGATCTCGTCGATGTAGACGATTCCGCGGCTGGCCTTCTCCACGTCGTAGTCGGCGTTGTGGAGGAGGTTCTGGATGATGTTCTCCACGTCCTCGCCCACGTAGCCGGCCTCGGTGAGCGAGGTGGCGTCGGCGATGGTGAAGGGCACGTTGAGGAAGCGCGCCAGCGACTGGGCGAGCAGCGTCTTGCCAGAGCCCGTGGGGCCAATGAGCAGGATGTTGCTCTTCTGCAGCTCGACGTCATCGCCCGCGTTCTTGGCCTGCCCCGGCCGCGGGGTCTTGGGCGCGCGCCGCTGGTGGATGCGCTTGTAGTGGTTGTACACGGCCACCGCGAGGATCTTCTTCGCGCGGTCCTGGCCGATGACGTAGTCGTCGAGGAACGACTTGATCTCCGCCGGGGTGGGCAAGGCGACGGCCGGCTTGGCCTCGTCGCGCTCGCTCTCCTCCGCGATGATGTCGTTGCAGAGCTTGATGCACTCGTCGCAGATGTAGACGGTGGGCCCTGCGATCAGCTTCTTGACCTCGCGCTGACCCTTGCCGCAGAAGCTGCAGCTCAGGTTCACGTGGTGGTCGCCCTTGCTGCGGCTCACGCAACGCCTCCGTGCATCTCGCTACCGCGCCACAGCCGCGCGGCCCAAACGGTCTCACCCAAGGCTACTACACCCGCGCGCGCCGGCCACCTTTGCACCGTCCGCGCCGTCGCCCTTCCATAACGGGGTGGGATCTGCCCCGCAGCAAGGCCATCCGCAAGAAAGATAAAGCAGTCGACCGGCCAAAAGAAGCGCGGCCTCGTCGGTTCCTACCTCGCTGCCGCGCCCGCTCTTGACGCGGACCGTCTCAACCGTTCTCCACCCGCCAGAATTCAGGCCGGATTGTTCTGGGCGGCGGCCAGCTCCTCGAGGTCCTCGGCCAGGGCGGCGGCGCGCTCGGCGATGGTGTCGGGCACCTTCTTGGCCGAGCGCAGCTCCTCCGCGAACCGCTTGGCCGTATTCGCCAGCCTGCGCAGCTGCACGGCGGGCTCGGGCGCCGCGGGCTCGGGCGCCGGGAAGCGCTGCGACAGCTCGCGCGCCACGGCGGCGGCCGGGCGCTCGTCCTTCCAGATCTCGTCGCGGATGGTCTGGTAGTCGCGCTCGTTGAGCTGGCCGCGCTCCTCGGCCTTGGCCAGCACCTCGACCACCTCGAAGGCGGGCCGCTCCTCCACGGGCTTGTTGAGGATCTCCCGCTCGTGCCGCTCCAGGAAGGCGTAGCTGTTGGTGAGCTTGAGCGCCGTCTGGCGCTTGATGTGGAGCTCCTTGAGGCAATAGGCCTCGAAGGTGGAGTAGCCCCACTGCTCGAAGCTCGCCTCTTTGCGCACGCGGACGAGGAGCGAGCCGAGCTCGGTCCAGCTGCTCTTGAAGCGCCGTGCGGCGGAGACCACCTCGTGCCGGAACGTGCCCGGCGGGATGTTCTTCGCCGACTCCATCAGCTCCTTCTCGACGCGGCTCGCCACGGCGCTTCCTCCGGATGTTCAGATCTGGATCTGGCGATCTAGCAGAGCCGCCTGACACGTCGAGCACGAAACGGATCCGGATCCGATTTCGGATCCGCCAGGAACCAGGAACGAGGAACCAGGAGCTACGAAGCCTTGAGCTCGAACACGCTCACTTCCGTCGGAGCGCCCAGCCGCAGCGGCAGGGTGTTCGCCGTCCCGCGCGAGACGTACAGCGCCGACAGCCCCTGCCGATAGAGCCCGGCCACGAACGGCGTGATGATCCGCGCGAGCGACAGCGAGGGATGCAGCTTCACCAAGCCCACCTGGCCGCCGTGGGTGTGGCCGGAGAGCGTCCACTCCACGTTCTTCGCGACGGCCTGCGGCCACAGATTCGGATCGTGCGCGAGCAGCAAGGTGGGGATGCCCGCGGGCTTGTCCGCGAGCGCGGCGTCGAGATCGTCCGAGCTGGTCCAGGTGTCATCGACGCCTGCGAGCCACAGCGCGCCATCGCCGCGCCGGATCACCTCGCCGCGATTTCGCAGCACCTGGATGCCGTGGCGCTCGAGCACCTTCGCCACCCCGTCGCCGGAGACGAAGTGATCGTGGTTCCCAAGGCACGCCCACACGCCAAACGGCGCCTCCAGCTCGCCCAGGATCTCGCCCGCGAGCTCGGCCTCCGAGGGACTGGAGTTCACGATGTCGCCGGTGATGACGATGAGGTCGGGCCGGAGCTTGGTCACCTTGGCCGCGATCCGACGCAGCCGCCGCTCGCCCACCAGGCCGCCCGCGTGCAGATCCGAGAGCTGCACCACGCGCAGACCTTCGAGCCCCGCGCCCAGCCCGCGCAGCGCCATCTCGATGCGCTCGACGCGCGTCCAGAGCTGGCCCGCGCTCGCGCCGTGGACCGCTAGCGCGAACGGCAGCGCGAGCCCCATCGCCTGCCACATCGGCGTCGGCTCCGGCATGCCCATGGCCAGGCGGCCAATCGAGAAGATGCCGCCGAAGAAGCCGTACGCCGCGCACGCGAGCACGAAGAGGTAGCTCGGCGCCAGGAAGCCCAGCACCCAGCCCGGCAGGCGGATGCCCTGAAGCATCGTGGGCACGTGCGCGAACGGCCCCAGCGCCAGCAGCAACGCCATCACGGGGAACACGTGCGTGAGCGCGTAGCCAACCGATGGATTGCTCGCCAGCTCACCCAGGTGCACCGCGGTGCGGACGACGTCGATCTCGCAGAGCGTGAAGAGGATCAGCACTGCGAAGATGATGGTCGGGCGACGCCGGCGTCTGGCCATGGTCGAGATGGTAACGCGCAGGGCCCTTCGTTCGCATGTCGACGTCGCCAGGTGCGATGCGCGGCCGCGTGCTATGGATGCGCCGATGCATCCCGATCGTCGACCGAAAGGCCGTCCGCACGGCAAGCCGAAGGGCCCGTCCCGCGACGCGCGCCCGTTCAAGCCGCTCGACCTCAAGGCCGACGATCCGAGCGTGGTCGTCTCGCGCAAGGGCCAGGAGCGCATCACCCGCGGCCAGCCGTGGATCTACAAGAGCGACGTCGACCAGCTCTCGCCCGGCCTCACCGGCGGCGCGTCGGTGAAGGTCCTCGACAGCCGAAGCTGGTTCCTCGCGCGCGCCTTCTATTCGGACGCGAGCCAGATTTCGCTGCGCGTCCTCAGCCGCGAGGACATGGAGGTCGATCGCGATTTTCTCCGCGAGCGTCTGCACGCTGCCCTCGAGCTGCGCCAGCGCGCGTTCCCCGGCGTCGACGCGTATCGCTGGGTGCACGGCGAAGCGGACGGCCTGCCCGGGCTCGTGGTCGATCGCTACGGCGATCACCTGAGCGTGCAGTTCCTCGCGCAGGCGATGGAGGTTCGTCGCGAGCTCGTGGTGGAGCTGCTCGAGGAGCTTTTGAAGCCCGCGTGCATCGTCGAGCGCAGCGACGTGAAGGTGCGCGCGCACGAGAACCTGCCGCAGCGCAAGGGCGTGCTCCGTGGCGCGCCGCGCGCGAACCTCACCTACAAGGAAGGCGACGTCGAGCTCGGGCTGGATCTGCTCGAGGGCCAGAAGACGGGCACCTTCCTCGACCAGCGCGAGAACCACATTCTCGCCGGCGGGTACGCGCGCGGGCGTTGCCTCGATTGCTTCAGCTACGTGGGCGGCTTCGCGCTGCAGATGGCCAAGGCCGGCGGCGACGTGACGGCGGTGGAGATCAGCGAGCAGGCCTCGGCGCTGATCAAGTCGAACGCCGAGCGGAATTCACTCCGCGTGAACGTCGTCACCGCGAACGCCTTCGATTTTCTGCGCGATCAGCTCGACGCCGGCGAGCGCTACGACACGATCGTGTTGGATCCGCCCGCGTTCGCGAAGTCGAAGGACGCCATCGACGCGGCGATTCGCGGCTACAAAGAGATCAACCTGCGCGCGATGCAGCTCCTGCAGCCAAACGGCATTCTGATCACGGCGAGCTGCAGCTACCACGTCGACGAGGCCGCGTTCGAAGCGCTGCTCGCCGACGCCGCCGCCGACGCGAAGAAGAACGTGCAGATCGTCGAGCGCCGCGGTGCCGGGCGCGACCATCCCGTGCTCGTGTCGCTGCGCGAGACGCGCTACCTCAAGTGCTACGTGCTGCGCGTGCTCGGATGATCGAGACCGTCCTTCTGGATCTCGGCAATGTGCTCGTGCCCTTCGACTTCGGGCGCGGCGCGCACGCGTTCGCGCAGCTCACGGGGCTCGAGCCGGTGGAGCTGAAGGCGCTGATGACCGGGCCCAAGCTGCACGAGATCTGCGCGGGCGCGCTGCATCCGTTCGCTTTCTTCGACGAGCTGGCGCAAAAGGTCGGCCGCACGATCGATCGCGAGCGCGCCCAGCATGCTTGGTGCGACATCTTCACGCCCGACGCGGAGATGATCGCCCTCGCCGACGCGCTGGCGTCCCGCCACCCCACCTTCCTCTGGTCGAACATCGACCCGCTGCACCGCGCGTTTCTCTGGCCACAGCTGCCGTGCCTGGAGAAGTTCCGCGGGCTGCACCTCTCGTACGAGCTCGGCGCGGCCAAGCCTGCGCGCGAGTTCTACCTGCGCGCGCTGGAGAGGGGCGGCATCGATCCCAAGCGCGCCGTCTTCGTGGACGACGTGCCTGCGAACCTCGCCGCAGCCGCCGGGCTGGGTATAACCGTTGTGTTACATCGCTCGGCCGCCGAGACGCGCGAGAAGCTCGCCGCGCTCGGGGTGACGCCGTGAACGATCCGCAGCGCCGCCTGGCCGAGCGCCGCGCGCTGCAGGCCCTGGACGCCGTCTATCGGGAGGTGGAGTCGCTGCAGGCCGGCTGGGGCTGCGCGCGCTCGGGCGAGTGCTGCCAGCTCGCGAAGACCGGCCGCGAGCCGTACGCGTGGACCGTCGAGTGGCTTCGCGTGCGCGCGGCGCTCGAGCGCGCGGGTCGAAGCATTCCGCCACCTCGTGACGACGGCGCGTGTCCGCTGCTCGATGCCACGGGTGGCTGCAGCGTGTACGCGGACCGGCCGCTGGGGTGTCGCACGTTCTTCTGCGAACGCGGCCACGGGCCGAAGAAGATCACCCGCGAGATGATCACGTCACGGATGGTGAAGGTCGAGGCGGTGGCACAGGCGCTCGAGCCGGAGGAATCCGCGCCGCGACGGCTGGTAGATTGGCTTCGGGAGGCAGCCCATGCCCCATGAACACCCGATGCTGCCCAACGCGAAGCTGCTCCGGCTCTCCGAGCTGAGCATCTCTCGTGAAGGCGACGACCTCATGGTCGATGCCTACTTCCAGGGGCCCGGTCACGAGCGCACGCACCTCGCGTTCGTGGGCGTGAAGGATCTGCGCGTGGCGAAGTACGAGCCTGAGGCGCGGGGCTATCAGCTGCTCGATGTGCGCGATTTGGGGAAGCGTGGGCGGACCGTGCGACTGGTGCCGCCGAAGGGAAAGGGTGTCGCGCTCGAGGCACGTGTGGTGATGAGCGTCGACTAGCCCTGCTCACTTCTCCGCGATGAAGATCTCCACGCGGTCCGGCTTCGCCGGATCGTGAATCTCGAGATCCACCGAGTACGCGCGCTCGTGCGGCCCGTTCTCGTAGAAGTGCCAGATCTCGCCCCAGGTGCGAATCAGCGCGGCCGGCATCTCGCCCACCGCTTCGAAGCGGCGGAACTTGCCCGCGGGCACGCGGCCCCAGTGCGCGCCCAGCTTCGCGGTCTCGGGCTTCATCTCCGCGGCGTTCGTGGTTCGCACACCGAGGCCCACCACGCGCATCGCCGCGCGCTCGACGGTGCTCATGGCGCCTCCATCATCTTCGCGATCTCGCTGCGCAACCGGTCGGTGAGCTCACCTCGCTGCTCGAGCGTCATGCCCGCGGTCGGGATCGGCTTGCCGATGCGCAGCCGCACCTTGCCGCCGTGGATCTGGTTGAAGCCCTTGGGAAGGATGTGCCGCGTGCCCTCGATGGCCATCGGCACCAGCGGCACCTGCGCTTGAATCGCGAGCACCGCCGCGCCCTTCTTGAACGTCCCGAGCTCGCCCGTCTCCGAGCGCGTGCCCTCGGGAAACAGCACCACGGAGATGCGCGTACGCAATTCGTCGAGGTGCTCGTTGAGCCGCTCGCGCGCCTCGGCCGAGTCGCCGCGATCGATCGGAATCTGCCCCGAGCGCCGCAGCGCCGCGCCGAACAGCGGGATCTTGAAGAGGCTCTCCTTGCCCACGAACCGCAGGTGCCCGGGCAGCGACACCATACAGCTCGGCGGATCCACGTGGCTCTGGTGGTTGCACGCGTAGACGTAGGGCTGGTTGGGATCGAGGTTCTCGCGCCCTTCGACCGTCAGCTCCACCCCGAGCCCACGCAGCATCACCCGCGCCCACGAGCGCGCCAGGTCCTCGGTGAGATCGGGCGAGACGAAGCTCGCGCCCACCACGAGCGGCGCGTGCACCGCGGTGTCCACCACGGCCGTGGTGAGGGCAATCAGCGTGCGCACCATGTTCCCCTCCTGCGTCTACTTGCCCACCAGCGCCTGTCGCGCTGCGCGCACGCGGGTGAGCGCTTCTTCCGGCGTATCCGCCACGGCGAGCAGGTGCCCCATCTTGCGCCCCGGCCGCGCCACGCGCTTGCCGTAGAAGTTCACCTTCACGCCCGGCAACGCGAGCGCGCGATCGATCGGCAGCGGCTGGTCGCCCTGCCAGAGATCACCGAGCAGGTTGTAGATCGCCGTGGGCTTCACGACCTCGGTCGAGCCGAGCGGCAGATCGCACACCGCGCGAATGGCCTGCTCGTACTGGCTGGTGACGCAGGCCACGTCGGCCGCGTGGTAGCTGTTGTGCGGCCGCGGCGCGAGCTCGTTCACGAAGAGCGAGCCGTCCTTGGTGAAGAAGAGCTCCACCACGAGCAGCCCTTCAATCTGCAGCTTCTCCGCGATGCCGCGCGCGATCTCGGCGGCGTCGGTGCGCACGCGCTTGGGCAGCGGTCCGGGCAGCACGCTCCACTCGAGGATGCCCTGCGTGTGCAGGTTGAGCGCCGGCGGGTAGACGGCGAGCTCGCCGCTCGGACGCCGCGCCACGAGCACCGAGCACTCGGCCTCGAGGTCCAGCGCGAGCTCCACCACGCACGGCCGCCCGCCAATCTCCTGGAACGCGCGCGCCGCATCGGCGGCGGTCTTCGCGCGCGCCTGGCCCTTGCCGTCGTAGCCCTCGCGCGTGGTCTTCACGAAGCACGGCCCGCCCAGCATGGTGATGGACTCGGCGATGCCCTCAGCGCTCGCGGCGTCGCGGTATGGCCCGAGCGGGAAGCCGTGCTCGGTGAGCCAGCGCTTCTGGTGCGCGCGGTCTTGAATGATGGCCAGCACCGCCGAGCCCGGACGCACGGGCGCGAGGCGCTCAGCGGCTTGCATGGCAGGCAGCGCGATCTTCTCGATCTCGATCGTCACCACCGAACAATTCTTCGCGAGCTCGGCCACGGCGGCCGCGTCATCGAAGGGCGCGGTGATGAGCCGGTTGAGCACGAAGCGCGCGGCGCAGCTCGGATCCGGATCCAGCGCGTCGATGGAGTAGCCGAGCGGGCGCGCGGCCATGGCGAGCATGCGGCCGAGCTGGCCGCCGCCGAGGATGCCCACCGTCGCGCCGGGAAGGATGGCCATGGCGTTCGAAGAAGACTACGGCACGCGCGCCGCGGCGACATCTTCGCGCGCTCGCGCGCGCAACGCCCGCAACTTCTCGCGAACCTCGGGGTGCTTCTGCGCGCAGATCTGCGCCGCCAAGAGCGCCGCGTTCGCGGCGCCAGGCTTGCCAATGGCCAGCGTCCCCACGGGCACACCCTTGGGCATCTGAACGATCGACAGGAGCGCGTCCAACCCGTTGAGCGCCGTCACGGGCACCGGCACGCCGAGCACGGGAATCAACGTCTTCGCGGCCACCATGCCTGGCAGGTGCGCCGCGCCGCCCGCGCCCGCGATGATCACCTCGAGGCCGCGCTTCTCGGCGCTGGCGGCGTACTCGAACATCATGTCCGGCGTGCGATGCGCGGAGACCACGCGGACCTCGTGCGGCACATCGAGGGCGGTGAGCATCTCGTCGGCGGCCTGGAGCGTCTCGTAGTCGCTCTTGCTGCCCATGATGATGCCGACCCACGGCGCGCTCTTGGGCTTGGGCGTCTTCATGCTGCGCAAGTTACCTCAAGGCGGGTCGCCCTGCCCCACGAACTCGAACGCGGGAAAGAGCAGCACCTCGGCGATGGATCGCTTTCCGAGGAGCAACATCAGCATTCGATCGAGTCCAACCGCGACGCCACCTGCGGGCGGCATGCGGCCCACCGCCTCGAGGAAGCGCTCGTCGAGCGGGTAGACCGCGCGCCCCGCATCGCGACGCTGCTGCTGCTCTTCTTCGAAGCGCGCGCGCTGCTCGGCGGCGTCGGTGAGCTCGGAGAAGCCGTTGCAGAGCTCGACGCCGGCCACGTACAGCTCAAAGCGCTCCGCCACGCGCGCGTCGCCCGGCTTGATGCGCGCGAGCGAGGCCTGCGAGCGCGGATAGTCCACGAGGAACGTCGGCCGCTCCCAGCCCAGCGTGCGCTCCACGCGGTCGAGGAAGACGGTGAAGAAGACGTCGTCGAAGCTGGTGGCGTTCTCGGAGACCTGGATGCCGATCGCGCGCGCGGCCTTGGCGAACGCGGGGCCGTCGCCGAGGAAGTCGTAGATGTCGAGGCCGGTGCGGCGCCTCACCGCATCCCGGACGGGGAGCCGCTCGAACTCGTCCCAGAGCCGCACGCGCTGCTCGCAGCCGGTCGCGTCGGCGCGGATCGCGTACGGCCTCTCCAGCTTGCGCGCGGCCTCGCCGACGAGGCGCTCCACGTCGTCCATGATGAGGTCGTAGTCGGCGTCGGCCCGATAGAACTCGAGCATCGAGAACTCGGGGTTGTGATCGCGCGCGACCTCGCCATTTCGGAAGACCTTGCAGATGCTGAAGATGCGCTTGAACCCATCCGCGAGCAGCCGCTTCATCGCGTACTCGGGTGAGGTGTGCAGGTACAGCTTCTGCGCGCGCGCGTGCGAGGTCTCGGGCACGAAGTCCGCCTCGAACGCGGTGATGTGCGGCTCCATGCCCGGCGCAGGAATGAGCAGCGGCGTGTCGACCTCGAGGAACGCCTCGCGCGAGAAGTCGTCGCGCAGGGCCTGGACCATGCGGCTGCGGGCGTGGGCGACTTCTCGCCGCTCGTAAGAACCGTCCGCCAAGACGACCTCGTGCCGGGACTGCGCTCGCGCGACCCGCTGTTATGCTGCGCGCCCTTCTACCACGCGAGAGCCCGCTCCTCATGCGCCTGCACCACGCCTGCTCCCTGCTCCTCGTCGCGTCCGCGTGCACCACCGGCGCCGAGTACACGCGCGTGGTGCCTGCCTCGGAGGCGGCGCCGGATGCGGGTCCGGTCGCGGCCGCGCCGGTCGATGCGGGACCTCCTGCGCCGAAGATCGATGTCGACGCGCTGCGCGCCGAGGCCAAGAGCCTCCTTCAAAAGCAGGCTGAGCTCTCGTGGAAGAGCTGGACCGCGGGCGAGCCGCTGGATCTCGCCAGCACCTACGCGGGCCACGACGCGCTCTTCTCGGCGGACAGCGTCGCGGCCGTGCAGGCGAAGGCCCAGGCCGAGTCGGATCCTGCGGCGAAGCGCGCGCTCGGCAATCTGGAGCTGTACCTGACGAGCGAGCACCTGGCCAAGGAGACGGCGGCGCTCGACGACCAGCTCGCGGCGCTCGAGGGCTCGGCGACGGTCACCGTCGACGGCGTGGAGCTCCCGTATCGCAACGTCGAGTCGATGCTCGCCAACGAGCCGGATCACGCCAAGCGGCTCGCGCTCCAGAACGCGACTTCACCCGTGGTGAAGAGGCTCGCGGCCGTGCTCGAGAAGCGCGACGCCAGGCTCGACGAGCTCATCCAGGCGCTGGGCTATCCGAGCTACGCGGCGCTGAGCGCGCGGCTGCGCGACTGCGATCTCGACGCGCTCGCCAAGCAGGCCGACGCGGTGCTCACCCAGACCGACGCGCCCTACAAGAAGGCGATGGCGGACGCCGTTCACAAGGAGCTGGTGCTGCCGCTCACCGACATGCACCGCGCCGACGTGCCGCGCTTCTTCCACTCCTCGGCGGTGCAGAGCGCGTTCCCCGGCCCGCAGATGGTGACGCGCTTCAACGCGTTCCTCGCGGGCATGGGCGTGGACCTGGTGGCGCTCAAGCTCACCGTCGACAGCCGCGACATGCCGCGCAAGAACCCGCGCGCGCTCTGCATCCCGGTGTCGGTGCCGGGCGACGTGCGGCTCTCGTTCAAGCCCAAGGGCGGGGTCGACGACTACGCGCAGCTGTACCACGAGGGCGGGCACGCGGTTCAGTTCGCGGCCACCACCACGCCGGTGTGGGAGTTCCAGCAGCTCGGCGACAGCGCCGTCGCGCAGGCCTTCGCGTTCTTGTTCGAAGACCGGCTCGAGGATCCGCGCTACCTGGCCGAGCTGGGCATGACCGGCGAGCTCCTGCACGGCTGGGTGCGCAGCGCCGCGGTGAAGAAGCTGTACCTCTTGCGCCGCGCGGCGGCGAAGGTGCTCGTGGCGCAGGCCCGACACGGCGCGCAGCCGCTCGCGGGGGCGGCGCTCGTCGCCAAGGATCGCGAGCTCATGGGCCGCGCCGAGGGCTTCGCGCTCACCGACGCCGATGCCGAGCGCGATCTCGTGGAGCCCGACGACTTCTTCGCCGCCGCCGACGAGCTCCGCGCCTGGATCCTCGCGGCCCAGCTCGACGCCGCGCTCTCGAAGAAGTTCGGGGAGAGCTGGTGGCGCTCGCCGCAGGCTGGCCAGATGTTGCGCGGCCTCTGGGCACACGGCAGCGAGCTCACGGCCGAGCAGATGGCCCAAGCCGTCGGCGCCAAGGATCTCGACGCGGCGCCGCTGCTGAACCGGCTTCAGAGAGCGCTTCAGTAGTCGGCCCGATCGTGGCTGACGACCCACGACCCAGGGTCAACGATCGGTTGAAACGAATCGGGCGCCGCGATCTTCCGATCGGACGCCCGCTCGATACATCTAGATATGTCTACTCAGCCTTGCGGCTTGCCGCAGTTGCCGCAGAACTTGGCGCCCGGAGCGAGCTCGTTGCCACACTCGGTGCAGTGGCGCGGGCCGGCCACCGCGAGGGGCGCGCCGCAGCCCGCGCAGAACTTGCCCGCGGGCACCTGCTGGCCGCACTTGCCGCACGAGACCAGGTTGCCTGCCGGCGCCTGGCCCTGCTGCGGATTGCCGCGCTGCTGCTGCATCTGCTGCTGCTGCTGGGTGAACATGTTGGCCATGCCGAAGCCCATGCCCATGCCCATGCCGGCCATGGCGTTGCCCGAGCCCTCGCCGCCCTTGGCCATGCCCTCGCCGGCGCCCATCATCATCTTGGCCTGCGCGTAGCCCTGCAGGCCGGGGTTCTGGCCCAGGTCGGCGTAGCTCTCCATCTCGGTGCGCTGCTGGAGCTTCTGGGTGTCGGCGTCGGAGAACGCGACCTCCACCGAGCCCAGCCGGGTGATCTGCACGCCGTAGCCCGCGACCTCGTTCTGCACGCGCGCCAGCACCGCGGCCTCGATCTCCGAGTTGTGCGCCGACGAGGAGACCTCGAAGAGCGAGATGCGCTTCTTCACCACCAGGCTCGCCAGCTCCTCGCGGATCACCTTCTTGAGCTGCTCGGTGAACCAGTGCAGGAAGAGGTCGTCCTGGCCGCCGGCCGCGAGGCCCGCCAGGTTCACCACCAGCTTCTGGGGATCGGTCACCTTCACGCTGAACTCGCCGTGCACCAGGGGCGTCACGGCGATCTTCAGCTGCGGGTCCTGCATCATGCCCACCGGGCAGCCGAAGCGCAGGTTGGGCACCTCGCGCGTGAGCACGAAGAAGAGCTCGGCGATGAAGAGGTTCCCGCCCGTCACGCCCTCGAGCAGCTTGCTCAAGAAGGGGATGTTGTGGGTCTCCAGCGAGTAGGTGCCGTCCTTGGGCGGCAGCACGCCGGCCACGTTGCGGTTCTTCACGAACAGCGCGACCTCGTCACCGCCCACGGTGAGCTGGGTCATCATGCGGATGTTGTGGTCGGGCCACTTGAAGACGATGGTGTTCGCCTGGTCGGGCGGACGGGCCACGAAGTTGCGCTGCGCCTCGCCCTTGATCGAGTCAAACAGGCCCATGTGGGGACTCCCGGTTGGAGCGGCGGCCATGCAACTGCCCGGCCGAACGACCGCTTTCGAGCGGCGATTGTGGAGCAGCCGCCCACCTGGGTCAAACCGCGCCGTGGCCCGGTTTGTGCCGCTCCCGGGTTGTGTTACGGGTTGGGCTCACCGCGAATTTCAGACACCGCCATGGCCCCCGTTCGCGACAGTCAGAGCCGCCTCTCCCTCGCCCTCGCCGGCGCCGAGCCGGATCTCGCGGGCGCGGCCCTGGCCATCTCGCTCGACGAGTACCCCGACCTCGACGAGGCGGCGGTCCAGGCCCAGCTCGACGCCCTCGCCCAGCAGGTCCGTGGCGAGCTCGCGCCCGACGCGCGGCTGGAGCAGCAGCTGGAGGCGCTCTCGCGCGTGCTCGGCCAGGACCACGGCTTCCACGGCACGGCGCAGTCGTACGGCGAGGCGACGAGCTCGTTCCTCCACGAGGTGCTGGCGCGGCGCACGGGCATCCCCATCGCGCTGGGGCTGGTCTACACCGAGGTGGCGCGACGCGCGGGCGTGGAGCTCTCGGGCATCGCCTTCCCCGGGCACTTCCTGGTGGGCGGCGGCTCGGGCAGCTCGCGGCGGGTCTTGGATCCGTTCCACCGCGGGCGGCACCTCGGCCCCGACGATCTCCGTTCGCTGCTCTCGAAGACGGCGCCCGGCGTGACCTTCTCGCCGCAGCTGCTGCGGCCGGCGTCGTCGCGGCAGATCATCTTCCGCATGCTCACGAATCTCAAACACCTCTACATCGGCGCCGAGGATTGGCCCCGGGCGCTTCGGGTGGTGGAGCTCCTGCTGATCGTCGCGCCGGAGCACCCGGGCGAGCTGCGGGTGCGGGCGAGCGTGCGCCAGTCGCTGGGCGCGTATGCGGCGGCGCTCCACGACGTGCAGCACTGTCTGGCGCTGTCGCCCGATGCGCCGGACGCGGCCGTCCTGCGCTGGACCGCCCAGGCGCTCGCCAGCCGGGCCGGTTGGCGGAGCTGAGCCGTTCGGTCGCGCGCGGACGTCGCCGCGGTTACACATCCGGGGCTTGTCGTTGACCGGCAGGGCCCGGGTGCAGAGAATGCGCGCCCGTTTCACCGCAGGAACCGAGGCGCACGATGTCCGTCGAACGAGCACGCCGCTGGCCCCCGCGACAGCGCATCCACCTCACCCCCGAGGGCGAGGCGGCGCGCACCGCGTACCAGCAAGTGGTGAGCACGGCGCGCGGGGCCAACCTGGCCGCCGCCGAGCTCGACGCCAAGCTCGACGCCTGGGCCGGCCAGCTCGGCGTGCGCGCGAGCGACGGGGTGCTGCTCGAGGAGCTGGGCACACGGCCGCTCTCGGTGAACGACCTCGCGCGCGCGGTGGAGCCCTGCGGCCAGCGCGCCAGCGACGTGAAGGCCGGCGTGGATCGGCTCTACGGATCCGGGCTGGTGCAGCCGCCGCCGGCGCAGGAGCAGCCGGTGCCCCAGTCGAGCCCCTGGCGATATTAACCGATTGGTTTCACGCAGTCGTGGCTCGTCGGAGTCGCGAGCTTGCGCTCGGCCGCGGGAACACGCGCGCCACGTCGAGCGGAACGCGCCGCTGGGCTGGGTGGGCTTAGCGCTTCTTGCCGGCTTTCTTCGGCGCAGGCTTCTTGGTCGCCTTCGGCTTGGCCGCGCGGGCGGGCTTTGCCGGCTTGGCGCTCTTCGCGCTCGGGGCGGGCTTCTTCGGCGCCGGACGCGGCGCCACCTCTTCGGGCGCGGCCTCTTCTTCGACGTCGACGGGCTCCGGGCGCGGCGCAGGCGCTGCCGTCGCGACCTCGGTGCTGGCCACCTCGATGAGGATGGGATCGCGCAGGTAGGTGCGCGCGAACGCGGCCAGGGGATCGATCAGCGAGCGGGTGAAGATGAGCGTCTGCCGCCGCGGCGGGAGCCGGGTGACGATGCGCTTGAGCTGCGGCAAGAGCCCGTCGGCGACCATGTCGTCGGCGGCGTCGAGCACCACCATCTCGATCGACGAGAAGTTCACCGCGCCCTTGTCCATGTGCTCGGTGAGCCGCTGGGGCACGGCGAGCAGCAGGTGGCGGCGCTCGCGGAGCTCGTTCTCCTGGGCCTGCATCGCCCCGCCGGGGAGGATCTCCGTGACCTTGAACGGCCGCCCGTGGGCGAGCTGGTCGAAGTGCTCGTGGATCTCGGCGATGCGCTGCTTGGTGCGCGCCAGCACCAGGGCGCGGGTGCCGGCGAGGTGGCCCAGGCGCTCGATGAGGCCGATGAGGAAGGCGGTGGTGCGGCCCGAGCCCGGCGCCGAGACGGCGACGATGTCCCGCCCCAGCAATGCCGGGGGGATGACCTTCATCTGCAGCGGCGTGGGAAGGCCGAGCTTCGCGCGCGCGATGTTGGTCATCGTGTCGCGGGTCAGACCCAGCGAAGCAAACCCCTCGCTCAAGACTGCACTCCCTCGGAACAAGTGTACTTCTCGGGGGCGAGATTCTCCCCCACATGCGGCCGAGGCACAAAGGAATTCCACTCGCGGCCGGAGGGTGGATCGGGGGCCAGGCTTTCCCTGCGTCGGTTCGGGGCGCGCGCGTGCTTGGGGAACGGTACCGGTGATCGGTGTGCGGTGATCGGCGCGGGATCAGCCCGCTAACGCCACACCACGCGCACGATGCTCAGCTCTTCTTCCCCGCTCGGCTTCTGCACCACCACCCAATCGCCCACCTTCCGCCGCAGGAGCGCGCGCCCCAATGGGCTCTGCCAGCTCACCTTGCCCGCCGCCGCGTCCACCTCGTCCACGCCGACGATCTGGTAGGTCTTCTCGCGGCCGTCCTCGCCTTCCACGGTCACGGTCGCGCCGAACAGGACCACCTTGCCCTTCTGCGTCTTGGGGTCCACGACCTGGATCTTGTCGAGCCGCTTGTTCAGCCACTGCAGCCGCGAGTCGATCTGGCGAAGCTTGCGCTTGCCGTAGATGTACTCGGCGTTCTCGCTGCGATCCCCGTGCGCCGCTGCCGTGGCCACCTCGTCCACGATCTTCGGACGCTCCACCGTGAGCAGCCGCTCCTGCTCGTCGATGAGCTTCTGGTAGCCCGCAGGCGTGATGTAGTTCGGCCCCTGCGGCCGCGGCTCCTCGTCGTCGCTCATGGGCTAGCGCGTGGGCGCTTCGTCGAGCGCGAAGGTCTTGGCGTCGGCGTCGAGCGTGGCCGAGATGCCCAGCGGCAAGATCGCGCTCGAGCGGTAGTGCCCGAACTCCGTCATCTTCAGCACCGGCACCGGGCGACCCTCGAGCGCGAACTGCACGAACTCGTCCTGGGCGTGCCCACGCTCCTCCTGCTCGATGCCCTCCAGGTGCCCCACCGCCATGCCCGCAATCCTCGACAGGTGCCCGCTGATGCGCAGGTGGTTGAGCATGTGCCCGAGGTCCTCGAGGTCCTCGTGCAGCTCTTCCCAGGCGAGGATCGCGCCGTCGAAGCTGGGCAGGAACGGCGTGCCGATGAGCCCGCGCAGCGTGAACAGGTTCGACGCGATGAGCTTTCCCGTCGCGCGCCCCGGCATCCACGACGCGCGCTCGCCCTCGTCGGGGATCGGGCCGGCCTCGGGCTTCAAGAACGTGCGCGAGAAGTGCGCCTGCGTGGCCTTGCGCGCCTTCGAGAGGCCCCACATCACGTTCTCGCCCAGATAGGTGACGAGGTCCGCCTTGGCGTTTGCGGCGAGCAGCAGCGCGGCGATGTCCGAGCTGCCCATGATCACCTTGGGATCGCGGGCGAAGTCGGAGAAGTCGAGCAGCGGGAGGATCTCCGCGGTCGTGGAGCCGCCGATGAGGCCGAACAGCCCGCGCACGTTCGGATCGCGGATGAGGGCCATGACGTCGTCGGCGCGCTCGCCCCGCGGACGGCACGAGTAGCCGGGCGTGCCCGTCACGCTCTTGCCGAGCACGACCTTGAGGCCAAAGCCCTCGAGGAACTTCACGCCCTGCTTGGTGGGCTCGAGGCCCCAGCGGCCGGTGCCCGCCGAGGCGAAGACGGCCACCGTGTCGCCGGCCTTGAGACGAGGAGGAACGAGCGCCATGCGCGGAAGGTAACACGCGGCTTCTGGCGTGCAGGCGAATTGGCGACCGCACGCTTTCCGCGGCGTCTTGAAGCTCGCTCTCGTGCGGAGTCGATTGGCCGCTCGGGGACCCGGCGCTATCGTGGGCCCGATGTGGCCCGCGCGCGCCTTGCCCTACATGCTCTTCGCGCTCTGCGCGATGCTCGTCGCGTACCGGTACTACTCGGCGTTCATCGCGGCCAAGATCTTCGCGCTCGATCCCGCCGCGCCCACGCCCGCGCACCGCCTCAACGACGGCCAGAACTACCACCCGACGAAGAAGTGGGTGCTCTTCGGCCACCACTTCGCGGCCATCGCCGGCGCGGGCCCGCTCATCGGCCCGGTGCTCGCGGCCCAGTTCGGATTTCTGCCGGGCCTGCTGTGGATCGTGGTGGGCGTGTGCCTCGCCGGCGCGGTGCACGACTTCGTGGTGCTCTGCTCCAGCGTGCGGCGCGACGGCAAGTCGCTCGCGGAGATCGCGCGCACCGAGGTCTCGCCGCTCACCGGCGCCGTGGCGATGGTGGCGATCCTCTTCGTCGTGGTGATCGCGCTCGCCGGACTCGGGATGGTCGTCGTGAACGCGCTCGCGGAGAGCCCGTGGGGCACGTTCACCATTGCGATGTCCATTCCGCTCGCGCTCTTCATGGCGCTGTGGATGTACCGGCTCCGGCCCGGGCGAATCGCCGAAGCCAGCGCGATCGGCGTCGCGGGGCTGCTCATCGCCGTCGTGGTGGGCGGCAACCTCGAGGGCACCGCGCTCGGCGCCGCGCTCACGCTCTCCAAGGGCCAGATCCTCTTCGCCATGGCCGCGTACGGGCTCATCGCCAGCGTGCTGCCGGTGTGGCTCCTGCTCTGCCCGCGCGACTACCTCTCGAGCTACTTGAAGATCGGCACCATCGGCGCGCTGGTCCTCAGCGTGCTGCTCGTGAACCCCACCCTGCACGCGCCGGCCATCTCCGCGTTCGTCGCCGGCGGCGGGCCGCTGGTGAAGGGCAAGGTCTTCCCCTTCGTGTTCATCACCATCGCGTGCGGCGCCATCAGCGGCTTCCACGCGCTGGTCTCGAGCGGCACCACGCCCAAGATGCTCGACAAGGAGCCCGAGGCCCGCATCATCGGCTTCGGCGGCATGCTCATGGAGGGCCTGGTCGGCGTGTGCGCGCTGCTCTGCGCCGCCTCGCTCGAGCAGGGCGACTACTACGGCATCAACGCGCCACAAGCGCTCGCGCAGCTCGGGCTCACCGACGAGCACCTCCAGCTCATGGCCCAGGCCGTGGGCGAGGCCACGCTGAAGGGGCGGACCGGCGGCGGCGTCTCGCTGGCCCTGGGCATGACCCAGATCTTCAGCGGCCTGCCCGGCCTCGCGGCGCTCGCGCGGTACGCGTACCACTTCTGCGTGATGTTCGAGGCGCTCTTCGTGCTCACCACCATCGACACCGGCACGCGCGTGGGCCGCTTCCTGCTGCAGGAGCTCGCGGGACGGGTGTACGCGCCGGCGGGCCGTCCGGACTGGGTGCCGGGCGCGATCGGCGCGAGCGCGATCATCGTCGGCGGGTGGACGGCGTTCATCCAAACCGGCAGCGTGTCGACGATCTGGCCCATGTTCGGCATCGCCAACCAGCTATTGGCAGTGATAGCGCTGAGTGTGGGGACCGCCGTGATCTTGAACATGGGCCATCGCCGCTACGCGTGGGTGACGCTCGCGCCGCTGCTCTTCCTGGCGGGCGTGACGCTCACCGCTGGCGTGGAGTCCATCAACGGGACGTTCCTGCCCCTCGCCGCCACCAAGCCCATGCAGGGCTACCTCGACGCCGCCCTCACCGCCGCGCTGATGCTGGCGGTGGTGATCATCCTCGCCGACTCCGCGCGCCGCTGGGTGCGCGTGGCCCGCGCGCAGCCCGCGCGCGCGCAGCCCGCCTGAACGCCATGGACGACGCGAGCGAACTCGAGCCCGCCGACGTCCTGGCCCAGGCCACCCGCCTGCCGCGCTCGCTCTGCGCCTTCGTGCTGCGGCTCACCGGCTACGACCAGACCGCCAGCCGCACCGTGCTGGATCGCGTGCTCACCGAGATCCCGAGCTGGTCGCGCTTGCCGCAGGGCGTGCTCTGGAAGCAGGTGCAGACACTGGTCGCGCACTCGCCATCGGCGCAGGCGCATCCGTCCGAGGACGTGGACCTCGACGTCGACGTGGACCTGGATGACGACGCGTCGCCGCCGCCCATCGCCTCCGCCGCCGACGCGCTCTTCGACGACGAGGTCATCGATCCCGAGTCACCCTTCGAGGCCGCACGCGCGCGCGCCGTGACCGCTGCCGAGGCGGTGATCGCCGCCGGCCGCTACGAGCTGCGGAGCAACGAGCCGCTCAAGGACGTACCCGCCGCGTGCCCGGCGTGCCTGAGCGTGCGCAACACCTTCCCCGGCGAGTCGCCGCGCAGCTGCCCCACCTGCGGCGGGCCGATGATCCTCACCTTCTTCGCCGGCGAAGAGGCCGACAGCTCGCGCGCGGTGTACTGCGAGGCCTTCAACGCGCGCACGATCGAAGAGGTCCGCAAGAACATCGACGCCGGCTTCGACCCCGCGCTGCTCGGGCCGGTGGAGGAGCGCGAGGGCACGCTCGAGCACGAGCAGGAGGAGCCCACCCGCGAGATCCAGCGGCCCAAGCTGCCCGAGCTGGAGCTGCCTGGCGATCTGAACCTCGACCTGCCCACCCAACAGGTGGCCAGGCCGTCGACGCCGGAGGACGACTTCGACGCCGTGCTCCGGTCGCTGGGTGAGCTCGACAAGCCGAACGAGCCGCCCGCCGACGATCTCTTCGCCATGCCGCTGGAGATCCCCGGCGATCCGCTGCCGCCCATTCCCGGCGTGGAGGAGCTGCCGACGTCCACGTCGCTGCCGCCGCCGCTGCTCGCGCTCGACGAGGTGCAGCCCGCGAACGAGCTGGAGCGCGCGGTGCTCGAGGCCGACGACTGGCGGCAACCGCTCCTCGGCGTTCCCTTCGAGCTCGACGCCCTGGTGGCGGTGCGCAAGCGCGCGGCGCTCGATGCCGAGCGCGAGCTGGCCGCGGGTGTGCCGCGCCGGGTGAAGGCCGGCGAGGCCGACTGGGAGCGCTCGCAGGGCGATTGTCCGACCTGCCTGCAGAGCTGGATCTTCCCCGGCGGCGCGCGCATTGAAGGTTGCCCCACCTGCGCCACGACGCTGGTGCGCCACGCGGCGCTCGTCGGCGAGGTGGACGAGGCCGCGCTCTCCTATGCGTCGGCCTACAACGAGGCGGTGCTCGCCGGCCTGCGCGGCCAGAACCCGCGCTTCGCGTGGCACCTGCTCTCCGAGGCGCCGGGCTCCATCGCCGGGCGGCTCTCGGCGCAGAGCGGCGTGGCCGTGCCGCTCGCGGGCCTGGCCTACGACGTCTCCAGCGGCGACGAATCCGCGACGCTCGAGCTGCTCGGGTGGCTGCGCGGTCGCGTGACGGCCGACGGCAAGTCCGACGCGGAGCTGCTCGAGGCCGCGCAGAACGCGCTCGCGGAGATCGGCGCCGAGCCCGACACCAACGAGGTCAATGGCCGCCACCACGCCGAGCGGCTCCTGCAAGAGGGCCAGCTGGTGATGCACGTACCCGACGGCGAGTTCCAGGTGTGTCCGAGCTGCCTGAAGCGCTGGCCAGCAACCGACGGGCTGGTGGGCGCGTGTCCGCAGTGCGGCGGGCCGATGATCGCCGAGCGCCCGCTGGGCGACGACGCCGACGAGACCCAGCGCGCGGTGCTCGCGGCGCTCAACGCCCGCATGGTCAAGCAGATCCGTGCCCAGCTCGCGCCGGACTTCGATCCTGCGAACGTGCAGAACGAGTGATCAGCGCGCCAGCCGCTGCACGCCCTGCTCGGACGCGACCAGCACCACATCCGCGCGCTTCACGAAGAGGCCCACCTCCACCACGCCGGGAATGCCGCGCAGCTGGGCCTCCAGCGCGCCCGGATCCGGGATCACCCCGGCCTTCAGGTCGTAGATGAAGTTGCCGGAGTCGGTGCGGAAGACCGCGCCGTTCTTCTCGCGCCAGGTGGGCGTGCCGTACCTGGCCAGCGCCGCCGCGGTGGCGCCGCGTCCGAAGGGCAGCACCTCCACCGGCACCGCCCACTTCTCGCCGAGCAGCTTCGAGCGCTTGCTGGCGTCGACGATGATCACGTTCTTCTTCGCCGCGGCGTTCACGATCTTCTCGCGGGTGTGCGCGCCGCCGCCGCCCTTGATGAGGTCGAGCGCGTCGCTCACTTCATCGGCGCCGTCCACGCAGACGTCGATCGCCCACGGGCCCACGTCATCGAGCAGCGGGATGCCCAGCGCTGCGGCCTGCGCTCGGGAGGCCTCCGACGTCGGCACCGCCTGGAAGCGCCGGCCGGCCCTCACCAGCGGGCCGACCAGGTCGATGAAGAGCTTCGAGGTGGAGCCTGTCCCCAGGCCGATCACGCCGTGCTCCGGGAGCTCCGCCAGCGCGGCCTGGGCTGCCGCGCGCTTCGCCTCGTCGAGGGTGGCCATGCCCGCTCAGTACAACGGCAGGGCCGCCGGACGGAAGTAGTGGAGCACGGTGACGACCGCCAGCGGACCGCCGTCGTCGTCGGCGCGGTCGCGCAGGCTGTCGAAGCGAGCGAGCACCACGAAGTCCTTGTTCGGCTCGAAGAACGGATCGGCCGCGTTCATCCTGCCCAGCGCCTGGCGACCGGTCTCCACGTCGTCGGTCGTCGTGCGCCGCTCGGTGACGTGGTCGCGCTGCTTGGTGACGGTGCGATCCGTTCCGCTGGCCGGCCACTCGCGGTAGCCGTGGTTGGTGGTGGTGGTGTGAAGCGTGCCCGGGCCCACGGCGGCGTAGACCACGTCGGAGCTGTGCGAGTACTCGTCGAGCTCCACGGTCACCGCGCCATCGCGCTTGCGCAGATCCGACACGCG
Organism: Deltaproteobacteria bacterium; assembly: GCA_018266075.1. Lineage (GTDB taxonomy): Bacteria > Myxococcota > Myxococcia > Myxococcales > SZAS-1 > SZAS-1. Next base: position 59,993 of record JAFEBB010000019.1, read on the forward strand.
CGCGCGCATCATCACGTAGCGGCCCGCGTAGACCTCGGGCTGCTCCTGCGCGTCAGCGAGGCTGAAGATGGGAACCTGGTGCTGGTGGAGCAGGCCGAGGTCGCAGTCCACGTCGCCGCCGCGCGCGGCCACCAGGCGCGTGAGGAGCTCGCCCGCGTCGGTGCGGCTGCGCAGCTCGGCGTCCCAGGGACCGTCGAGGAGCGCGCGCAGCTCGGTGAAGTCGCCGCGGTCGATGCAGGCGCGCAGGAGCTGCCAGCCGCGATCGGGGTTGCGCGACTTGAGGCGGCGGGCCTCGATCTCGCAGTCGGCGGCGTGATCGAAGCGGTGGGCCTCGGCCTTGGCGTCGAAGTCGGTCGTGCTCGCCAGATCCGGCGCGGGCCGCTCGATCACGCGAATCGGCGTTCCGTTGGGCGGAACGGCGTCCCCTGAGCCCGTCGAGGGCGTCGTGGCGCAGGCCGCGAAGCCCAGGGCAGCGATGACGTTCAGCGCGCGAACCGGGCTCACTTGGTCCTCCGGGGGCTGGGCGACTTCTCGGCGGGCGCAGCGGACACCAGCTCGGCGCACGCGGCGACGCACGCGTCTCCGCCGCAGCTCGCCGCGAATGAAGCTCCGGTCGCGGCCGCCACGCACGACGGCCCTGAACCCTGGCAGTGATGCTGAGCGAGGCACGCGCAGCACGAGGGCGCAGCGCTGGCGAGGCTCTGGGCCTGCGTGCGCGCTTCGACGAGGCTCCGGTAGCAAGCCGCGCCGTCGGCGGTGAAGTGGCCGGTGGCGTCGAGGACGGTGCCTTCTGCGGCGCAGCGCTGCACGGCGGCGTCGAAGCGGGAGAGGCAAGCCTTCTGGAGCGCAGGCGCGTCGGCGGGCTCGGCGTCCTTGAGCGCGCCGGCGCAGGTCTGTGGCCCGAGCGTGCGCAGGTGCTGGGCGTTGTCTGCGGCGCTGGCGCGCGCGCCGCCCTTGCCTTCGAAGACGCACTGCTCACCATCGGCGAGCGTCTTGGCCGTACACGCAAAGGCCGTCGGTGCATCGTCGACGCGCGGGGGATCGAAGAGCTTGCCCGACTCGGCCCATGCGGCCAGGGGCAGCAGCAGGAGCACCGCTCCAGCGAGGCGTCTCATGGAATCCTCCGGCGAACGCACCACCCGCAAACCGCTTGGACGCCCGCTCGCTAGAGCTTATTCAAATGCGCACGCTCGCGTCGCTTCAGGTCTCCGAAGGCCCGAGGCGTCGCGCACTTGCGGAGGTATTCGTGGCCACCCTGTTCACCAAGATCATCAACGGCGAGATCCCCGGGCGCTTCGTGTGGAAGGACGAGCAGGCGGTGGCGTTCCTCACCATCCGGCCCATTCAGGATGGGCACACGCTCATCGTCCCGCGCGCGGAGATCGATCACTGGCTGGAGCTGCCGCCAGCGCTGGCCAGCCACGTGATGCACGTGTCGCAGGAGGTCGGGCGCGCGATCCAGAAGGCGTTCAATCCGACCAAGGTCGGGGTGGCGCTGGTGGGGCTCGAGGTGCCGCACTGTCACGTGCACCTGGTGCCGATGTGGAGCCCGAGCGATCTCGACTTCGCCAAGCAGCACGACGTCCCCGCCGCGCAACTCGACGCCGCCGCCGAGAAGATCCGCGTGGCCCTGCGCGCGATGGGGAAGCGCGAGGTCGCCGGTTGACGGCACGGGCCTTCGGCCCTGCGGGCGGCGCTGCGCTCGATCGGATCCGTGGATTCAAATCGGCGACTCGAGTCTGGCTTCTGGGAGAGGGCTGCTCCTCGGGATGACGAGTTCGAGGCTCTGTCGATCCGCCGGGTTGTTGGAGTTCTGTCACGATATGGCTTAACAATTGGCAATAACAATCTGCCATATCAGCACAAATCTCAAACAGCCTCACGAGCACCCTCGGCAGCCTTGAGCGGGGCTCAATCCCGAATTCATCGACAGCGCCCGCTCGAAGCAAGGCCCGAGGAGATCGCCCCTCGCCCAGAGGCGGGTCGGAGCGTGCTTGGGATCCGAGTTGGCCCTCGCGCATCCCGGCTCAATGCTCGACCGGCGGGCCAATGTCCGGCCCATCTCCCTGCTGCCTCCGTCGCCGCAAGACATAGCGCCGCGTGAAGCGCTGCTCGACGGGCAGCGCCGAGAGCACGCCCAGCCCCATCACCGCACCCACCACGCCGACCGCCCACTGGCCCGCGCCCGCCGCGCCGCCCAGCGACGCCGCGAACCACAGCGCCGCCGCCGAGGTGAGTCCGCGCACCTGTCGGCCCTGGCCTCGCAGAATCAGCCCCGCGCCCAGGAAGCCCACACCCGTGACCAGGCCCTGGGTGATCCGCGAGAGCGACGCCGCAGAGTCGCCGTCGTGGGACACCATGGTGGTGCCGAGCCAGGTGAACATCGCCGCGCCCATGGACACCAGCGCGAAGGTTCGCGGCCCAGCCGGCTTGCGGCGCATGGTTCGATTCAGGCCCAGCAACGCGCCGAGCACCATGGCGATCGCCAGGCGATCGAGCCCCTGGAGCACCTCATGGACCGGAACCATGGCTGGGCTCAACTTGCGCCGCGGCCCCGCGCGCGGCCCGGCTACTCGTCCGGCTCCCGCCAGCGCGCCAACCGCCGCGCCTGCAAGGTGGCGATCACCGCCTCGAGCGTGGGATCGCCGCGCCGCCGCGGGTCGAGCCGCACGCCCTTCTGGTGGTTGCAGCGCGCGCACGCCAGCGCCAGGTTGCGCGCCTCGTTCGTGCCCCCGTGCGTGCGCGGCAGGATGTGCTCGATGGTGGCGCGCGAGATGGGCTCGCCGTCGGCGCCAATGGTGAGGTGCGAATTGCAGTGGATGCACTTGCCCTGCCACACCGCGGCGCCGCGGACCTCGAGCTTCTCGAAGGTCCGGTCGGTGGCCACGATGCTCAAGATGGCCTTGCGCGTGGCGGTGCGAGAGCTCAACTGCGCTCCCGCTGGCGCGTCGGATCCGGATCCGCCGACGCCACCTCGCCGATGGGCGACACGTCGCCGCGGTTCACCGCCTCCATGGCCTCGGCCACCGCCTCCATCTCCTCGCCGAGCTGGGCCAGGCTCTGGCGCAGCGCCGCGCTCGCGGGATCGTGGCTCGCCGAATCGGCGCTCTTGAGGCGCAGGATCTGGGTGTAGAGGCTCTCCAGCGTGTAGGCGATGCGCGTGTGCTCCGCCTCGAAGCGCGCCGCGGCCGTGGTCAGCTCGCCGCGCTGGCGCACGTTCTGGTCCAGCGCCTCGAGCGCGCTCGTGAACCGCTGCTTGGTCACCTCGTCGCGCTCGGCGGCGATGCGCGAAGCGAGCTGCTCGCGTTCCTTGACCAGCCGCTCGGCGTCGGCGGGATCCACGAGCGCGCGCAGCTCGCGCTCGCGCAGGGTGAGGCTCCGACATGTCTCGCGCAGCGCCTCGATGGTCTTGTCGCTCTTGCCCACCAGCTCCTTCACCGACGCGGGCGCGGCCTTGAGCTCCGCGAGGATCTTGGCGCACACGCCATCCACGCGGGCGTCGCGCGGATCGCTCGCACTCGCGGGCGCGCGCTCGGGCTGCGGCGACGGCGCAGGGAGCGCGGTGTCCTTGCGCTGGCTGAGCTTGGCCTCGATCGACTTGGCGCCGTTCAACCCGATGCCGAAGGCCGGGAAGATGAGCCACCACACGTCGTGCGCGTACATCACCGAGAGCGTGCCCATCACGCCTGCCACCGCGAGCGAGAAGATGCCGCCCACGATCGACGCGCTCTGCGCCGCGCGCTCCCGGTGCCGCGCCTCGCGCGCGAGCCGCTTGGCCTCGCGCTTCTCCCGATGCAGCCGTTGCTTGTATTCGGCGCGCGCCAGCTTGCGCTCGAGCTTGGCCTTCCAGCGCGCGTCGGCGTTCTCGCGAATGGAGCGGGCCATGCTCTCGCGCGCCTGCGCCCAGAGCGGCGCCGAGCCGTGCTTCGCCAGGTCAGACAGCCAGGGCTCGCCCGTGTGCTGGGCCATGGTCTCCAGGAGCTTGGCGTTGCGGCGCGCGGCGCGGTCGATGGCCTCCTGGGCCCGGCGCAGGCCGCGATCCAGGGTGTCGGCGAGGGCTTCCACGGCGGGGTCGCGGCGGTCGGACACGGCGGCTCCAGTGCCTCGGCGCCAAGATAGCGCCCTGCCCGCCGTGTCGCACTGCGCCAGAAAGATCCGAATCGGATCCGGTTCCACTAGACATATCTCGACCAGATCCGGGATCCTGGGACGGATGAATCGCCTCGAAGACGAGATCCGAGCCTGCGAGCAGGCGCTCCAACGCAACCCGCGCGACGCGGACGCGCTCCTGCGCCTCTCCGGCCTGCTCGTGAAGAAGGGCGATCGCGACGCGGCTGCGGGCTGTCTCTGGCGCGCCGCGCACCTCTGCGACGAGGGCGGCGTGGCGGCGGAAGCCGTCGGGCTCTTGAAGCAGGCGCTGCGGCTCAACCCCCGCCGCCTCGACATCCTCGACGATCTCGCCAAGCACCACGCCGAAGCCGGCGAGCGCATCGAAGCGCTGCGGTGCCTGGAGAAGCTGCTCGAGGCGCGCGCGTTCGGTCACGACGCTGCTGCGACCGTGGACGTGCTCGGCCGCATCCGCAAGCTCGAGCCGATGTGGCGGCCCAAGCAGGTCGTCTAGATATGTCTAGAGGGCGTAGCCCGACTCGCCGTGCTCGGACTCGTCGAGGCCCACCTGCTCCGCCTCGGCGGTCACCCGCAGGCCCACCGCGAGATCCGTGATCTTCAAGAGCACGAAGGTCATCACCGCGCTGAAGACGCCGACTGCGGCGACCGCGATGAGCTGGTTCACGAACTGCATCGGGTTGCCGTGAAGCAGGCCGTCGGCGCCGCCCGGGTTGAGCAGCTTGTTCGCGAAGACGCCGGTGAGCAGCGCGCCCAGGAGACCGCCGACACCGTGCACGCCGAACGCGTCGAGCGAGTCGTCATAGTGCAGCTTCTCCTTCACCTGCACGGCCAGGTAGCAGACCACCGCGCTCGCCAGGCCGATCGCGATCGACGCGCCCGGGCCCACGAAGCCGCACGCGGGCGTGATGGCCACGAGTCCAGCGACGAGCCCCGACACGAAGCCGAGCATCGTGGGCTTGCCGCGGTGGATCCACTCGACGGCCACCCAGCCCGCAGCGGCCGTCGCCGCGGCCACGTGCGTGGTCACGAACGCGAGCGCGGCCACGCCGTTCGCCGAGAGCGCGCTGCCCGCGTTGAAGCCGAACCAGCCGAACCACAACAAGCCGCCGCCGGTGATGGTCATCGTCAGGTTGTGCGGCGGGTGCTTCTGCTTGGGGTAGCCCGCGCGCTTTCCGACGACCAGCGCGCAAATGAGCGCCGAGATGCCCGCGGTGAGGTGCACCACCGTGCCGCCCGCGAAGTCGAGCACGCCGCGCTTCGCGAGCCAGCCGCCGTCGGCCCAGGCCCAGTGCGCCACCGGGTCGTAGACGAGCGTCGTCCAGAGCAGCGTGAAGATGAGGTACGCGGAGAACTTGAAGCGCTCCACGAACGCGCCTGCAATCAGCGCCGGGGTGATGATCGCGAACTTCATCTGGAACGCCATGAACGCGAGGTGCGGAATCGTCCCCTTCGGGTCGCCGGTGACACCGTTGAGGAACGCGTACTCCAGCCCGCCAATCAGCCCCGCGTGGTCCGCGCCAAACGCGAGCGAGTAGCCAATCACCACCCACTGCAGGCTGATGAGCGCCAGCGCGAAGTGCACGAACATGAAGGTCGAGAGCACGTTCTTCTTGCGCACCATGCCGCCGTAGAAGAGCGCCAGGCCCGGCGTCATCAGCAGCACGAACGCGGCCGAGACCAGCATCCACGCGGTGTCGCCAGAATCGATCGCGGGCTTGGCACCGTCCGCCCACGCGCTCGCCGGCAGCAAAAGCGCCAACGCTCCGAGCCCCAGCTTCGCTGCACGCCGCATGAACACCTCGCGAGCGCAGTTGAGCAAATTTGACGCACTGTGCCAAGAGCGAAGGTGGAGTCGCCGAGCGAGCGGGCGGCGTCATGCGGGCGTGGTCACCGCGTCGGTTCGGTGTTAGGTCGCACGCATCGAGAGCGCGTTCACATCGAGGTTTTGAGCGATGGCCGAGCCCCGCAGCAACTTCCTCACCGACATCATCGACGCCGACCTGGCGGCCGGCCGAGCGGTGAAGATCGTCACCCGATTCCCGCCCGAGCCGAACGGGTTCCTACACATCGGGCACAGCAAGTCGATCATCCTCAACTTCGGGCTCGGCGTTCAGTACCAGGGCCGCACCCACCTGCGCTTCGACGACACCAACCCGGTGACGGAGGAGACGCTCTACGTCGACAACATCCAGAACGACGTGAAGTGGCTCGGCTACGAGTGGGGCACGCACCTCTACTACGCGAGCGACTTCTTCCCGCAGATGTACGAGTGCGCGCTCTGGCTCATTGACCAGGGCCTGGCGTACGTGGACACGCAGAGCCAGGACGCGATCCGCGAGCAGCGCGGCGACTTCGGCACGCCGGGCAAGAACAGCCCCTTCCGCGACCGCTCGCCCAAGGAGAACCGCGTGCTCTTCGAGCAGATGAAGGCCGGTACGTTCAAAGACGGCGCAGCGGTGCTGCGCGCCAAGATCGACATGGCACATCCGAACGTGCTCATGCGCGATCCTCTGCTCTATCGAATTCGCCACGCGCACCACCACCGCACCGGCGACACCTGGTGCATCTACCCGATGTACGACTACGCGCACCCGCTCGAGGACGCGTTCGAGGGCGTGACGCACTCGATTTGTACTTTGGAATTCGAGAGCAACCGGCCGCTCTACGACTGGGTGCTCGACAAGCTCGACGCGCTCAAGAAGTGGAGCCCGCGGCCGCACCAGTACGAGTTCGCGCGGCTCGCGCTCGGCTACACGGTGATGAGCAAGCGCAAGCTCCTGCAGTTGGTGCAGGAGAAGCGCGTGTCCGGCTGGGACGATCCGCGCATGCCGACCATCGCGGGCATGCGGCGCCGCGGCGTCTCGGCCGAGGCGCTCAAGGCGTTCGCCGAGCTCGTGGGCGTGGCGAAGAACAACAGCCTTGTCGATATTGGTAAGTTTGAATTTGCGATCCGCGGCGATCTCGAGAGCCGGTCGCCGCGCGCGTTCGGCGTGATCGATCCGCTCAAGGTCACGCTGACGAATTGGTCCGCCGGCAAGACCGAAGAGCTCGACGTGCCCTGGTGGCCGGGCGAGCCCGCGAAGGGCAGCCGCAAGGTGCCCTTCACCGGCGAGCTCTTCATCGACCGCGAGGACTTCGCGCTCGAGCCGCCGAAGGATTGGAAGCGGCTGGCGGTGGGCGCCGAGGTTCGCTTGCTGCATGCGTACGCGATCGTCTGCGACGAGGCCGTGAAGGACGCGAGTGGCAAGGTCGTGGAGCTCAGGTGCCACACCACCGCGACCCCCGGCGACGGCAAGAAGACCGCGGGCAACATCCACTGGGTGAGCGCGAGCGCGCCGAAAGCGGAAGTGCGGCTCTACGATCGCCTCTTCAAGGTCGAGCTGCCCGACGCGGAGAAGAACTTCCTCGACGCGCTCAACCCGGATTCGCTCACCGTCACGCGCGAGGCCCGCGTGGAGCCCGCGCTGCTCAACGCCAAGCCCGGCGAGCGCTTCCAGTTCATGCGCATGGGCTACTTCATCGCCGACACGGTCGACTCGAAGCCCGGCGCGCCGATCTTCAATCGCACCATCACGCTCAAGGACACCTGGGCGAAGCCGGTGGAGAAGGCCGAGCGCAAGAAGGACGCGCCGACCGGCGCGCCGAAGAAGAGCCGCGCGGACGTGCGCGCGGAGCTGCACGCGGCGAATCCGACCATCGCGGCGGAGTTCGCGCGGCTGCAGAAGCTCGGGCTCGGCGACGACGAGGCCGACACGCTCGCGACCGAGCCCGCGTTCGCCAAGCTCTTCGATGCCGCGCGCGCGAATGCGAACGCGAAGTCCGTCGCGAAGTGGGTCGTGAACGATCTGCTTGGCGCGGGAAAGCCGGCCGATGCGCTGCCGTTCGACGGCGCGACGTTCGGCAAGTTCGTGGCGCTCGTCGATGCGGGCAAGCTCACGCCCGCGGCGGGCAAGACGCTGCTCGGCAAGCTCGTCGAGAAGGGCGGCGATCCCGAGGCGCTGATGAAGCAGCTCGGGCTCGAGAAAGTGTCCGACTCGGGCGCGCTCGACGCAGCGGTGCAGAAGGTGCTCGCGGCGCAGTCGGCCGAGGTCGCGCGCTACCGCGCGGGCGAGAAGAAGCTGCTCGGCGTCTTCATCGGCGCGGTGATGAAGGAGACCGGCGGCGCCGCTGATGCAGCTGCTGTCCGCAAGGCGCTCACCGAGAAGCTCGGCTAGAGCGCTCCCACCACGAGCGTGCAGGGAATGCCGCCGTTGTCGAGCGCGTGCGTCGCCGACCAGCGAACGTCGAGCGACGCGAGCGCCTTCGCGTCTGCGGCGAAGAGCGCGACGCGCCAACCGGGCACGCTCTGTCGAAGCGCGGCCACGAGATCGCGATAGAGCTTCTCGAGCTCGGTATCACGGCCCACGCGCTTGCCGTACGGCAGATTCGCGACGACGAGCCCCGGCCCTCCGAGCCCACTTCGCGGCTTGGTAGCGTCGTGGCGCTCGAGCTTGAGCTTGCCCTCGAGCCCCGCGCGCCGCGCGTTTCGACGCGCCACACCGAGCGCACCGGCGTTGATGTCCGTGCCCACGATCGGCGCTGGCATTGTCGACGCGATTCGCGACTGGGCCTCGGCCTTCTCGCGCGTCCACGCCGCGGCGTCGTGGCTCGGCCAACGCTCGAACGCGAACGTGCGATCCAATCCCGGCGCGCGCTGCAGCGCCATCCACGCGGCTTCAATCAGCAGCGTCCCCGAGCCGCACATCGGATCCCAAAGCGGCTCGGATGAATTGTAACCAGATAGTTTCAACACTCCGGCCGCGAGCGACTCGCGCAAGGGCGCGTGAGAGGTCTCTTGCCGATAGCCGCGTCGATGCAGCAGCTCGCCGCTCGTGTCGATGGAGACGGTGATCTCGTCGCCTTCGCCACGCACGCGCAAGGTCGCGCCGCCTTCGCGAATCGGCCACTTTTTCGGAATCGCTTCGCGCAGCGCGCGCGCCGGGAACTTCTGCGAGCGGCTGTGGACATCGAGCTCCACGCCTTCGCCGCGCGGCACGAACGGATCCAGCGTGATCCGCTTCAGCTCATCCAACTTTCGAATCCGCGCCAGCTCGAGCATCACCCGGCTGGCGGTGCGCAGCTCCAGATTCGCGCGTCGATACAGGCCCGCGTCGCCGCGCAGCTCCACGCCGCCAGGAACGCGTGTCGTCTGCCCGAACGCGCGCGCCTCGACCTCGAGCGCAGGCTCGAGCCCAGGCGTGCACGAGACGAAGAGCTGCTCCAGGACGACCTACTGCTGCACGACCCAGGTCGGGTCGCACGCGAAGTCGTTGCAGGCGTTGGTGGTCGCGCGCCAGGAGCTGAGCGTGTAGCCGTCGGCGCAGGCGGGGATCATCTGGCTGCACATGCCCGGCGTGGCGCAGCCGGTGTTGGTGACGCAGCGGTTCGCGTCGCGCTCGAAGATCTGCACCTTGCCGTTGGCGCAGCTCACCACGTGGTGCGAGCAGGGGCCCATGCCCTCGGGGAGGTGCAGAAAGACCTGCGAGGCGTCGAGCACCGACTGCGTGCCGCCGGGGAGCTGCTCGCCCGAGACCACGCTGCCCGCGACGATCGCGCCGGCGTTCATCACCCGGTTGGTGAGCCAGGTCTGGTCCACGAACGCCGCCGAGGCGCTGGCCACGGAGAGGTCGCTGAAGGCCTTGGGCTTCGCCGTCGAGTTGATCTTGGTGAGGTTGTTGCTCTTGCACGGCGCCTGGATGCAGCGCGTGCCGTTGTCGGCGACGGTGGCGAACACGTCGCCGCTGGCGGGCGCGCGGCCGGGCATGCCGCGATAGGCGTCGAGGACCACGAAGCTCTTGGTTCCGGTGGTGCGATCCTGGCGGGTGAGCGTGCCGAACAGGAGCAGCTCGCCGTCGGCGGCGCTGGTGGCGTTCGAGACGTCCGTATCGGAGAGGCCCGACTGGCCCCAGTCGAGGGCGGCCACGTAGATCTGCGCGACGCTGCGGTTCGGCTGCACCAGGAAGTAGCCGCCGCAGATGGGCGAGGCGCACTTGCGCTGGTCCTTCACGAGCGTCACGTAGCCGGGCGTGGTGGTGGAGAGCGCGTCGCCGTCGCTGCTGACGTCGCCGCCATCGCTCACGCTGCCCATGCCGCAGCCCGCGATCCCCAGCAGCAGCACCGACCAGAACAGCTTCTTCATGGCTCGCCCCCTGCGCGAATCGCGCGGACGGCGGCCATGTACCAAAATGTAGGTCTTGGGTCTACCCCAGCCCCATGCGGGTCAACACGTTGCGCAGATCGTCGGGCAGGGGCGCCTCGACGCCCACGCGCTGGCCGCTCGCGGGGTCGGGGAAGGCGAGCTTCCACGCGTGGAGCGCGTGTCGACCGGGGCTCGCGGGGTGCTCGCGGGTCTCGCGCGGGCCGTAGATGGCGTCGCCGAGCACGGGCAGGCCAGACTCCGCGAGCTGCACGCGGATCTGGTGCGTCCGGCCGGTGTCGAGGTGGATCTGCAAGAGCGCCGCGCCGTCGTGCGACGCGAGCGTCTTCCACGCGAGCCGCGCGCGCCGCGCACTCCTGGCGAGCGTGGTGTAGCGCCGCGGATCTTTCGGATCCCGCGCGTAGGCCGTGTCGAGCTTGCCCTCCGGCGCCGGCTGCCCGATGACGATGGCGAGATATATCTTTTCAATCGCGCCTTCATCGAAGGCGGCCTTGAGCGCGGCCACGGCGGCGTCGGTCTTCGCGAGCAGCAGGCACCCCGAGGTCTGCTTGTCGAGCCGGTGCACCACGCCGGGCTGCGCCTTGCCCAGCACGTCCCAGCCCTGGAGCTGCGTCGCCAGCGCGCCCACCACCGAGGGCAGCTTTCCCTCGGGCTCGACGTTCAAGCCCGCGGGCTTGTCGATCGCCACGACCGCGGCGCTCTCGTGGAGCACGGGCAGCTTCGCGTCGGAGCCGGGGAGGTCCGCGCGCGCGGGCTCGGGCTTGGCGAACGTGACCACGTCGCCGGCGTACAAGCGCCGCAGCGGCTTGGGCACCTTGCCGCGGATCCGGATCGCGCCTTGCGCGAGCCACGCGGCGATGCGCTCGGGGTTCGCGCCGGGGATCGATTTCTGGAGGAAGCGATCGAGGCGCTCGCCGTGGTGCGCGGCGTCGACGACCAGCTCCTGGGCGGCCATGGGCTACTTCTGTTCGCCGGAGAGGTACTGGAGGATCACTTCGTCGAGGCTCTTCTCGCTGATGAGGTCTTCGCCGAAGAGCGTCTCCGCGCCCTCCTCGATGATCTTGGGCGCCTCTTGCAGCTCGCGCGCGGCGATCACTTCCGGCGGCAGCGGCTTGGGCTCGAAGGGCGACGGCGGCGCGATCGTCGTGAGCTGGATCGGCGACGCCGCGGGCTTCGGCTTCGCCTGGATCGGCGCGGTGGGCACCACGTTCAGCGGCTTGGGCGCGGAGCCCGTGTCGAGCACGCCGGGCTGGTAGCTCTTGGCCTTGTCGGCGTTGGCGGCGTCGATCTCGTCGTAGGTGCCGCTGACGAGGTTGCGCAACATCTCCTTGTGCTGCTCCTCCATGAGCTGGCGAACCAGCTCGGGGAGATCCGAAGCACCGAGGATGTCGGCGTAGCTCGTCTTCTTGGTGGCGAGGATGTTACCGCCCACGAAGAGGTGCGTGATGATGTGCGGGGTGGAGACGCCACTGTCCTCGGTCTGGACGTGGTACGCCTTCCCCTTGTGCTTGATGTTGTGGTTGAAGCCGGTGACCGCTTTCTCGAACGGCTTGGCCATGGTGGTGCGGTCTCGTGAGGCAGAAGCGGAGCGGGTTGCTGCGCGGATCCAGTGTAAGCGCGCCTACGCGGTACCCGCAAGACAACGGCCAAACGGTGCTGCGAGTTACAAATCCACCTGCTCGGCGCCGTCGACCTTGCGACCGAGGAAGCGCGCGCCCACCTCGGCGAAGCGCTCGGGCAGATCCGTGACGAAGTAGCGGTGGCTCCCCTGCCCGCTCGCCCGGATCAGCCCGCGCGCGCGCAGGAGCGCTTCCACGGACTCTGCGGTCGCGTCGGCGGAGTCCACCAGCGTCACGCCGGGGCCCATCACGTGGGCGATGGCCGCGCGCAGGAGCGGGTAGTGGGTGCAGCCGAGCACCAGGGTGTCGATCTCGCCGCCGGACAGATCTGCCAGGTAGCGCTTGGCGACCGCGTTGACCACCTCGTCGCCGCCCTCGGTCCAGCCCTCTTCCGCGAGCGGCACGAAGAGCGGACACGCCCGCGCGACCACGTTCACCTCGGGCCGGGCCTCGCGCAGCGCGCGCTGGTAGGCCTCGGAGCGAATCGTGCCCTGGGTGCCGATGACCCCCACCCGGCCGGACTTCGTGGCGCGCGCGGCAGCCTGCGCGCCGGGGCCGATCACGCCGACCACGGGCACGGGCAGCTCGTTCTCGAGCACGGGCAGGCTCGCCGCAGAGGCGGTGTTGCAGGCGATGACGATGGCCTTCACGTCGTGCTTCAGGAGGAAGCGCGCGTTGAGCAGGCTGTAGCGGGTGACGACCTCGGCGCTCTTGGTGCCGTAGGGCACGCGCGCGGTGTCGCCGAGGTACACGAGGTCTTCCGCGGGCAGGCGCTGCATGAGCGCCTTCATCACCGTCAGGCCGCCCACGCCCGAGTCGAAGACGCCGATCTTCTGCGAGGCCTGCATCCGTGCTCCCGAGCTCTGCGTGCTGCGCATTGCAAGCCGCCCGCCGGCCCGCAAGTCCGCGCCAACAGCGGAGCTGCGACAGGTGATGTCGCTCGGGGTGCGGCCTCGCGTCAAGCCGGTGCGGCCGAATGCCCGCAAGCATCGAGCCCCTCCCGGCGCCTGGCCGGAAGGGGCTCGAGCGTGCTGCAAGGCGATTAGCAGCCGGAGCCGTTGGTGCCGCAGGTCTCCATGGTCACCGTCGTGTCGTTCGCGGCGCCCGAGAGCAGCGTGGTGGCGCGGGTGGCGCCCCAGGTCGGGACCGCCGCGCCGTGGCTGGAGTAGCCGAAGAGCTGGATGACCACGTCGCCGCCGGGGAACTGCTGCCAGGAGAAGACGTTGTTCGGCTGGTCGCCGCAGGGGTAGCGCGTGGTGCCCGGGTTCTGGCCGCTGATCTCGTTGCCGTTGCCGTCCGTGACGCTCAGCGAGACCTCGGTCACGCCCGCCGCCGCACAGCTCGCCGCGTTGGCGAAGTTGTACGAGAGGTCCCACGACCCGTAGAGCGGCGCGAGGTAGCTGGTGACCTGGGTGATGGGCGCGCTGACCACCATGGTCTGGGTGGTGGAGTAGATGGCGTTCCCGTTCGCGTCGAGGCCGTCGAGCACGACCGTGTAGCTGCCCGCGTTGAGCGGCCCGACGCTGCTGCCTTGGACGCCGCCCTGGCTGCAAGGCACCACCGACGGCGCGAAGTTGTTGATGGTGATCTGCACGTTCGAGACACCGGCCGTGGCGCAGCTGAGCTGGTTGTTCTGCGCGTCGAGGAAGCCCCAGCGGAGTTGTAGCGTCGCGTTCGAGGAGTAGGTCTGCGCCAGCGCCACGGTCACCGACTGGTCCCCATCAATGAAGGCGGTGTTGCTGCCCACGTAGAGCGGGTTGTCATTCGAATCGAGCGCGTTCACGGTCACCGGGTAGGTACCGGGCCCGAAGTTGGTGAGCACGATGCCCTGCGAACCCGACGTGCTGCAGGGGTAGTAGCCGTTGTTGTCGAGCGCCTCGCCGGGGATCGTGACCTGGACGTGGTCGACGCCTGCCTCGGCGCAGTTGATGTTGTTCGGGAAGGCCCAGAACACGGTGAGGTTGCCGGGCTGCTGGGTCGACATCGACTGCAGGATCACCGAGACCGTTACATCGCCATTCACCGTGAAAGTGCCGCTCGACGTGTAGCGCTGGTGACCGGTGAAGTCGATCGCGCTCACCGTGAACGAGTACGCGCCGGGCGCGAAGTTCAGCAACTGGACGCCCTGGATGCCGTTCAGGTTGCAGGGGTACACGCCGCCGTTGTCGAGCACCTCGCCGGCGATGGTGACCTGCATGTGGTCGATGAAGCTTGAGCAGCTCGTGCCATCGCCGAAGCTCCACTCCATGTTCACGTCGCCCGCCACCGCCGGCGGCGGCGTGGTGTCATGCTCGCGGATCACGCAGCCGCTGCTGACGGCGGCCATCAAGACGGTTGCCAGCAGGATTTGGGTACGCATGGGATTTAGCCCTCGTTGCTCGGCCTGATCGCGCAAATGGACGTCGGTGCCCGCCCGGGCATTCACGGCGGGAGGTTCAGGTTCAAATCAAAGCTGTTCGCGCCCGCGTGGATCACGGCCGTGCCGCTGGCCTCGTAGGTGCGCGCGCCGTCAGCGGAAAATCCGGAGACGTCGTAGGTGTAGGTGCCAATCGCCAGCTGGGTGTAGCTCGCGGGCGCCTGGGAGCAGGCGAAGCTGTCGTTGGCCACGCTGCCGCCGCTGGAGTCGAAGAGCCGGACGTTGACGCTCGTCACACTTGCGGTGGTGCAGTTCGTCCCCGCGAACCTCCACGTGACCGAGAGGTCGCCGCGCGCGGGGCTGGCCTCCACGGCGCAGCCGGAGGCGGCCAGGACACACGCGCACAAAGCGAGGCGCTTCGTCACCAAAGATTCCCCGGATGCGGCGCGGCCGGTCCGCGCGCCGGAGTGCGATTCTCCGACAGCACCGCGCAGAGTCAACCCTCAAACCAGCCGCGGGTTGCCCCTGGGAATCGCTGGCGGTCCGCGGGGTTCTGGCCCCGCGCGACGGCGCGCGTCGAAATTGACCCCTCCGGCCCAGGGTGCTAGACCTCTGGGCCCCGAAAGCCTTCGTTCTTTCGCACCTTTGAACCCTCACCCGGGCCGGTGCCATGACCCAACTTCCTCCCCTCTTCGCCGCTGGACTCGACTACTGGGAGATCATCAGCCAGGCGGGCCTGGTGGAGAAGTTCGTGCTGCTGCTGCTGGTGGCGGCCTCCATCGCCTCCTGGACGATCATCTTCCGCAAGTGGCTGCACCTTCGGAAGGCCGAGGGTGAGAGCGCGCAGTTCCTCGAGACTTTCTGGTCGAGCAAGCGCCTGGACGCCATCTACCAGGCGGCCGAGAAGCTCGGTCAGAGCCCCGTGAGCCAGGTCTTCCGCGCGGGCTACATCGAGCTCAGCAAGCTCACCGGCGAAGGCGGCCAGGGCGACAAGAGCATGCGCGAGCTCGGCGGCGGCATCGAGAACGTCGAGCGCGCGCTCCATCGCGCCAGCGTGGCGGAGAGCACGCACCTGGAAGCGACGGTCCCGTTCCTGGGCACCTGCGCCGCGGCCGCGCCGTTCGTCGGCTTGTTCGGCACGGTGTGGGGCATCATGAACGCGTTCAACGACATCTACGCCCAGGGCAACGCGAACCTGGCCACCGTCGCCAAGCCCATCAGCCACGCGCTGATCGCGACGGCGATGGGTTTGTTCGCCGCGATTCCGGCGGTGGTCTTCTACAACTCCTTCAACTCGAAGATCCGCGTGCTCGACTCGGAGATGTCGAACTTCTCGAGCGACTTCCTCAACATCGTGAAGCGCCACTTCTTCAAGTAGGAGCGCGCGATGGCCTTCTCCACCGGCGGCGGACGCGGCAAAGGGCTCTCCGACATCAACGTCACGCCGCTCGTCGACGTGATGCTGGTGCTGCTCATCATCTTCATGGTCACCGCGCCGCTGATTCAGCAGGGCGTGAAGATCGATCTGCCGAAAACCAAGGCCGCGCAGATGGACGACAAGAAGCACAACCTCGTCCTGATGATCGACAAAGACGGCCAGATATTCCTCGACGACGTGAACGTCCCGCGCGAGCAGCTCGAGGACATGCTCAAGGCCAACAAGAAGGTGCAGGACAACGAAGAGGTCGACATCAAGGCCGACCGCAACCTGCCCTACGGCAACGTCGTCGACGTAATGGCCAAGGCCCAGAGCGCCGGCGTCACCAACATCGGCATGGTCACGGATCCGGGCGGCACGGCCGACCCGGACAACAAGCCACCGCCCACGAAGAAGAAGCACTAGACCGATTCGAGGGAAACGCGCGTTTGATCTGAACGGATCCGATGTCGACCACGGCCCTCCATCTCGCGAAACGCGACAGCGCGGGTCCCGCAATCGGGATGTCGATCGGCTTTCACGTGCTGCTCGTGGCCGTGGCCTGGTTCTTCTCGCGCGACTCCGGTCCGCGCATCGACCTCAACAAGCCCATCGAGGCGCACCTGGTTCGGCTCGGCGAGAAGCGCGACGAGAAGCTCTTGCCGCGCATGGACAACAACGCACCGCCGCCTGCGCCGGAGCCTGTCGCGATCCCCGACAAGCCGTCGCCGAGCGCGCCCATCGAGCCGAAGAAGCAGCAGCCCAAGCCGCAGCCGAAGAAGGACGTGACGAAGGATCTCTTCGCCGCGTTCGATAAGACCAAGCCCATCCACCAGGACAAGGTGACCGGCCAGGCAGACGGCGATGTGAACGGCGATGTCGACAACGCGAGTGAAGGCGAGCGCTACTTCGGGCTCATCTCCTCGCGCGTGAAGCGCAACTACGACGTCTCCAACGCCATCTCCGACGCCGAGCGCGTGAAGCTCGTGGCCAACATCGCCATCTACATCGACGCGCAGGGCAACGTGGTGCGCACGGAGTGGGTGCAGAAGAGCGGCAACGATCAGTTCGACGCCGCGGTGAAGTCGGCCGTGGCGCGCGCCGCGCCGTTCCCGCCGCCGCCGCAGTTCCTCGCGGCGAGCCTGTCCAAGCAAGGCGTGGCGCTCAAGTTCCGGCCGTAGTCAGGGCCAGGGCTTCAGCAGACGCCACTGCGCGCCGTCGATCGCGACGCACTTCTCGAGGAGCTTGCGCACGTCGTCTTCGCCGTACGCGCTTTGATCGACGTACGAGAGCCACTCGGCAATTTTCGCGAGCCCGTCGAGCTTGCCGCTCTCACGATTGCCGTTGTCCGTGAGCGCCGCGAGCGCGAGGTCCTCGAGCGAGAGCCGCTCTTCCACCGCGCCCGAGCGACGCGCGCGCTGCACCGCCGACTTCGCGACCTTGAACCGCTTGCACGCCTCGTCGAGCGTCACGCCCGGCACGCGCGAGAGCTTCGCGGCGCGGAGCACGTCGGCGGAAAACGGCTTGGCGGACATGGTCACCAGCTTGGCACGCGGCGGCGTTATGGTGTCGGCCCCAATTCGGGAGGGCGCATGCTGAAGATCGTCATCGGCAACAAGAAGTACTCCTCGTGGTCGCTGCGCGGCTGGCTCGCGCTGGAGCTCACCGGCGCGCCGTACGAGGAGATCATCGTGGCGCTCGACATGCCCGACACCGCCGCCAACATCGCGCGCTACTCACCCAGCGGCCGCGTGCCGCTGCTCATCGACGGTGAGCTTCACATCTGGGATTCGCTCGCGATTGGCGAGTACCTGAACGAGAAGTTCCCCAACGCCGGACTCTGGCCCGCGGACTCCGCTCAGCGCGCCCGCGCGCGATCGATCGCGGCCGAGATGCACTCGGGCTTCGCCGATCTTCGCAACGACTGCTCGATGAAGATCCTCGAGGAGAAGCCGCGCGCGCAGCTCCGGCCCGAGACGCAGAAGGATATTAACCGGATCGTTTCAATCTGGGAGGACGCGCTGAATGCGGGTGGCGGGCCGTTCCTCTTCGGCGCGAAGCCGTGCCTCGCCGACGCGTTCTACGCGCCGGTGGTCTCGCGCGTGCGCACGTACGATCTGCCCGTGTCGGCGAAGGCGAAGGCCTATTGCGACGCGATCTGGGCCTGGCCGTCGGTGCAGAAGTGGGTCGCGGGCGCAAAGGACGAGACCCTCCGCGCCCGACGCTACGAAACCTGAGCGCCGCTCAGAAACGCGCGCAAGCCCTGGCGATCGCTGGCTGATTGGCTGCGGCCAATCCGAGCAAACTCACGTGGGGGCGGGACGGACAATCCGTTTCGCAAGCCATTCCCACGCGAGGTCCGTCATGAAAGTCGCCGCCAACGTCACCAAGCAGATCCACCACCTTGAGTCGCTCGAGCACGCCGCCGTCGCCAAGCTCGACGCCGAGCAGCAGCAGTTTGATTCCGCCGTGAAGACGCTCGAGAAGGAAGAGCCGTCGATGAAGCCGACGCTCGCGAAGACTGCGAAGAGCGTCGATCACAAGTTCAGCGTGGAGCGCAGCGCCATCGAGGCCAAGTTCAAGCACGCCATCGACGCGCTGAAGGCCCAACAGCCGCCCGCCAAGCCGCAGCCGACGTCTTCGCACGGCAAGATCAACACCGTCGCCGAGGCGAACAAGTCGTTCCTCACACAGTGGGGCCGCACCAGGTTCAACTCGAGTGGCGTGCCCTACGGCTTCAAGGACTGCGCGCCCACGTCGTCGGTGATGGTGGCGGCGTCGCTGGGCCTGATGAAGGCGCCCACGCCGGGCACCGCGGAGAAAGACATCGACCACATGCGCGACCTGGAGCGCGGCCACAACACGAACGTGTCGTCGGCCACCTCGAGCAAGCAGCTCGTGAACGGCCTCAACGCGCTCGGCGGCGCGGGCACGGCGCGCTTGGAGCAGCCCTCGTTGAAGAACCTCGACCACCTCCTCGCCGACGGCCACCGCGCGGTGATCATGGGCCACCCCTGGCGCGCGTGGGGCGACTCGCTCATGAAGCAGGGCCACTACCTGAACCACCGCGATCCCGGCGAGCACGCCTGCTGCATCGTGGGCAAGACCGCCGACGGCCACTACCTCATGGGCGATCCGCTCTCGAAGAGGGGCTTCATCGAGGTCACCGACAAGCAGGTGGAAGAGTTCTGGCACGACGCCGGCCGCGGCGCGGGCATGGTCGACGTGCGCAAGGTGAAGTGACTCGCGATAGCAGGCTGGGCGAGCATCGGGTGATGACTCGCGTCCGGCGTCGCGCGCCCAAGCAGGAGCGCTCCCAGGCCACGGTGGACCACGTGCTCGTGGCCACCGCGCGCCTGCTGGAGAACGAGGGCTTGCACGCGCTCACCACCAACCGAATCGCCAGGGTTGCGGGCGTGAGCGTGGGCTCGCTGTACCAATACTTCCCGAGCAAGGAAGCGATCGTCGAAGCGCTTCAAGAGCGCCACTTCCACGAGATGGGACGCCCGTTCCTCGAGCGAATGGAGGCGCTCACGCGGGCGCCGCTGCCGCAGTTCGTGGAAGGTCTCGCAGAGCTGATGCGCACTTCGGAATTGCTCAACTCGAGGCTCTCGCGGCTGCTGCTCGCGTTTCCGCGGCGAGGAAAGCCCGAGGCGGTGAAGCACCTCGAGTCACGCTGCGCGGAGCTGCTCCACGGCTATCTCGTGCGGCTCTCGCCCAGCGCGGACGCGGATTCGCTGCGCATCCCGGCGTTCCTGGTGGTGCAAACGGTGGAAGCGCTCATCCTCGGCGTGAGCCAGACGCGACCCGCCGGTCTGAACCGCGAGCGCTTCACGCAGGAGCTCGCGAATCTCGTCGTGCGCTATCTCGCGCCGCTGCTGGGCGGCTGATCACTCACCGAGCGCGAGCCGCTCAGCGAGCTGCGGGTTCTTGGGACCCACGCGCCAGATGAAGCCGTCCAGCAGGTAGTGCACGCCCTGCGGCAGCGCGAGCAGCGGCACCGCGAGCGCGAGCGCGAGGGGCCCGAGCTCGAGCCCGGCATCGCCGAAGAACTGCGCGTGGTCGTGCCACACCAGGTTGTCCCAGAGTCCCTCCTCGGCGAACGCGACGACCACCAGCGCCAGGTACACCGCGGGCCAGCCAAACGCGAAGAGCCGCGCCGCGAGCTCACGCCCGGTCGCAAACCGACGCGCGCCATAGCGCCAGGTCAGCGCCACGTAGGGAATTCCGTGAATGAGGACGTTCGTGACAGTAAATATATAATCCGAATCGAACGCGACGATTCCGAAGTACCAGCACAGCGCCGTCGTGCTCACCACGAGGTGCTTTCCCCAGGGAATCACGTCGCCTCGGACGGCCTGCGCGATGGCGCGAATCATGTACGCGGCGAGCGCCACGGCCTCCAGCCCGAGCGCGAGCGTGCCCACCCAGGCGGGCAGCCCGAGCGCGAAGTCACCGTCGAGGAACCAGTGGAACTGCCGCGGCGGCGCGGCGTGCCACCAGATCAGCGGCGCGATACTCGATAGATAAATGGCAGCGGTGTCGATCCACTTGCCGAGTGCGCCGGACTCGCCGCCGCGACGGCGATAGAGCGCCACCCAGCCGTACTGCTGCCGCACGAAGTGGAAAACAGCGGCATAAGCGAGCACGCGCCAGAACCGCGCCGGGCCGCCGCTCGCATGCAGCAGCACGCCCAGCGCGTACACGAGCAGTGGCGCGCCCAGGTACAGCATCGGCCGTCGCCGCACCTCGGCCGGATCTGCGTACGTGCGGTACGCCGTGGACCACACATGCGCCACGTCGACGCAGAGCACGGTGAGCAGCCAGAACGCGGGCGGCGTGTCACCGTGCGCGATTCCGAGCGCACGACCGATCACCACGAGCAGCAGCGCCGCGAGCGCCGAGCCGCCGAAGACAGCGAGGTCCGTGTTGCGCCCGAAGAGCCACACCCGCGACGGCGCGCTCACGGCTTCGCCTCCGCGAGGATCGACTCCGCCGCGCGCACACCCCAGTGCTGCGCCTCTTCGAAGAGCGCCATGCCGGAGAGGTCGGTATTCGCAAATCGCAACCGGCCGATGCTCGCGCGCGCGGCCTGCAGCGCTCCGCCGCGAATCAGCCCCGGCACCGGACGCACCATCGCGTGGCCCCAGCGCCAGACGTCGAGCTTTGTGATTCGGGAGGCGATGTCGGGATGCGCGCGCCGCATGTCCGCGACCACCAGATCCGCCCAGTGCTTCCAGTCCGCCGAGAGCAGGAGCTGCCGCGCGACCTTCGGGTCCGGATCCGTCAGCGGCAAGTACCAGGTCAGTACTGTAGAGCCATAGTCTTTACCGGTCTGGTGCGTGGCCACCACGTAGCCCAGGCTCTTGGAGTCGTAGAAGACGTTGTCCCAGGCGAGCGGAAAGCTGCGCTCCTCCGGCCGATCGCGAAGGGTCACGTTCGCCACCACCCACGGACTGTACGTGAACGGATTCGGCTTCTCGCGCAGCGGCGCGACGAGCCGCTGGGCGAGGAATTGCGGCAGCGCGAACACCGCGTGCTCGGCGTCGATGGCGAAGGCCTCGTTCTTCGCCGCGTCCCAGGCGTGGAGCTCCACGCCGTCCTCACGAGACAGCACCTCGGTCACTGCGACGCCGGTGCGCAGCCTCGCGCCGACCAATTTCGCGAGATGGTTCGCAATGAATCCATTTCCAGCAGGCCAGGTGACGAACTCCGCTCCCTTGGCGCCGGGCTTCTCCACGCGCGAGGTGAAGTAGAAGACGCCCGCCCAGGCCGAAGTCGTATCCAGGGTGCAGCCGTAGTCGTCGCGACAGGCGTACTCCACGTACCAGCGCAGCCGTTCGCTGCTCCAGCCGCGCTTCGCCAGGAAGTCGGCCATGGAGATTCCGTCGAGCGCCTCGAGCTCCGGCGTGCTGCCGCTGCTCTCGCTGGGAATTGCGAACGCACGTCGCCCGGTCGGATCGCGCAGGCCCACGAAGCGACCCATCTCGTCGTCGAAGGCGCGGAGCTGTCGCAGGTCGTCCGGGCTGGCGGCGTAGCGCGGGAAGATCCCTTCTTGCCACGTGCCGCCGAGGAAGAGCCTCTCTTGCGGCGCGCGGCACAAGTTCTCCTCGCGCACGATCGGCCGGCCCGAGGCGTCCAGCCCTTGCACGACATCCATCTCGCTCAACAATTGAATTAAATTCTTCGAGTCCGCGAGCGGCACGGGCACGTAGTGCGCGCCCCAGGGATAGGCGCTGACGTCGTTCTGGCCGCTGGCGCTCGTGCCGCCGAAGTGGTCTTCGAGCTCGAAGATCGAGAAGTCGCGCAGGCCGCTCCGCTCGAGCTTCCACGCAGCGGAGAGCCCGGCCATCCCCGCGCCGATGATGGCCACGCGGACCTTCTCCCGACGCACCGGCGGCGGCCGAAAGCCGTCGCGGAGCTTGTGGCCGCGCTCGGCGTTCTGGCCAAGGAGCTGTCCGTCGAAGCGCAGCTCGAGAGGCCGCTGCTTGCACGCGGCGAGCGCGGCGCCGGCGCCCAGGCACGCGGTCAGAAACTCGCGGCGCGAGAAGCTCACGCTAGTTCCAGCGCTTCCACTCGTCCTCGTAGTATTGAACGAGGATCTGATTGTCGAGTCTGTTGACCTCGGTCGGCACGCGGCTCATGTCGGCGGGAAACACGAACATCGCCTTCATGGCCTCGTCGGTGAGGAAGTGCAGCTCCACGGGCACCACGTGCTCGGGGACGTCGAAGGGCGTGTCCCGCGCGAGCATGAAGCCCCACTCGCCGAAGCTGGGCACGGCCACGTGGTATGCGCGGACGCTCATCCCCGCCGCTTCGAGCGTCTGGGCCACGCACCAGAACGAGTTGCGCGCCATCAGCGGGCTGGTGCTCTGGATCACCGCGGGCGCGCCAGGCTTGAGGGCCCTCTTCAACAGTTTATAAAAATGGGTGGTGTAGAGCTTGCCGAGCGCGAAGTTGTTCGGATCCGGGAAGTCGACGATCGCCGCGTCGAACTGGCCGTGGTCGCCCGAGAGCCACAGATACGCGTCCTCGTTGGCGATGTGCACGCGGCTGGAGTGGAAGCTGTCGCGGTTCTGCTCGCGAATCAGCGGAAAGGTCTTGGCCAGCTCGGTCATCGCCGGGTCGAGATCCACGAGCTGGATCTCCTCGAGCTCGGGGTACTTGAGCAGCTCGCGCGCGGCCAGGCCGTCACCGCCGCCGAGCACCAGCACGCGCTTCGCGTGCGGCGCCAGGCTCATCGCGGGGTGGACCAGGGCTTCGTGATAGCGGGCCTCGTCGGCGCTCGAGAATTGCAAATTGCCATTGAGGAAGAGTTGAAAGCTCGCGCGCCCGCGGGTGATCACGATGCGCTGGTACTGCGAGCTCTTCGCGAAGATCACCTCGTCGGCGTACATGCCCTCCTCGGCGAGCGAGGTGAGCTTGTTGGCATAGAGCACGCCCGCGCCGAGCACCGCCAGGATGACAACAGCCTTGATCTGCAAGTCACGCCGACGCGGAATCGCCGACGCCAGCAACTGCGTACTCCACAATCCAACCCCGGCGTTGAGGACGCCGAAGACGAGCCCCGTCCGCACGATGCCCAGTCGCGGCACCAGGAACATGGGGAACAGCAGCGAGGCCACGAGCGCGCCGACATAATCGACGGTCAGCACGCGGGCGATCAAATCCTTGAATGGAAATTGGTCCTTCAACACGCGCAGCAACAGCGGGATCTCGAGCCCCACCAGCGTCCCCACCGCGGCCACGAAGGCGTAGAGCACGCCGCGGAAGAACGACAGGTGCGCGAAGGCGAAGAACAGCGCGGGCGCGGCGGCTCCACCGACGACGGCCACGGCGAGCTCCACTTCCACGAAGCGCCGCGCGATCTGCGTATCCAACTTGCCGGAGAGCCACGAGCCCAGGCCCATGGCGCTGAGATAAACGCCAATGACCGTGGAGAACTGTGTAATCGAATCGCCCAGCAGATAGCTGGCCAGCGTTCCCGCGAGCAGCTCGTAGACCAGGCCGCAGACCGCGATCACCAGTGTGGTGAGCAGCAGCAGCTTGGCGTTGAGCGCCGCGGGTACCGGGCTGGCCGGGCTCTGGGCTTCGACGGTCATCAATTACCCATGAATGGCCGCGCTGATGATCAGCGAGAGGCCGATGATGATGGAGCCGATGAGGATGCCCAGCGCAGTGTTCTGGTCCTCTTCGATCTCCTTGCGCAGCGAGAACGGCGTGAGCTTGGCAATGATGAAGAAGGCCAGCGCGAAGACGAGGATGCCCACGAAGGAAAACACCAAGGCATCCAAGAGCGACGTCATCAAGTGTTCCGACATGAATCCCTCCCAAGTATCGATTCGCTACTTCCCGCCCGAGAAGCCGGTGTGCCAGAAGTGGTAGCTGCGGTAGCCGCCGGGCGAGCTGCGGACGCTGGGGTCCACGCGCTCGTGGGCCTCGTTGCCGAAGCGGTAGCCGGTCACGCTGGCCCAGGCGAAGAAGCCGAGCAGGCTCACGACCCAGATTCGATAGAACCAGACCATCAGTCGTCGTCCTCGCTGCTCGCGTGAATGGTGGGGTGCACGTTGGAGTTGTCCCAGCGCGCGCGCTCGAAGCTCGCCTTGTGCAAGAGGAACAGGAGCGGCCAGAGCAACAGCACGCCGACCATCAAGAGCTGGGTGATGCTGAAGGAGCTGCCCGTCACGCGCAGGCGCATGTTCGACGGGCTGTGTCCCGACTCCCACTGCAAGTCCGCGCGCACGATGGCCTTGCCGGCGCCGGGCGCGGAGACCACGTCGTCGCCAGTGCGGCTGCCCTCGCTCCAGCTCTCGCCGTCATCGACGCCGTAGTAATAAGAACTCTCAACTCCGAACGGCGAGCTCTCGCCGGTGTCGTCGTTGATGATCGCGCCCGCGGCATAGGTCCAGGTCTGGCTCACGTCGCTGGTGAGCTCCACATCGAGCGCCTCGTGGCCGTCGAGCGCGAACGGCTGCGAGATGAAGCTGTGCACCTTCTCGCCCTGCGGCCCCACGGCGTCCACGCCGCCGGCGAGCATGTTCAGCGCGGGGAAGCTCTGGTCCACGTAGATCGTCGACGGCCGCGCCGCGAGACCCACCACCAGCATCACCAGCACCGCCAGGCCGCCGAGCATCCAGTGGCTCATCGAGCGCCACGCGGCCTCGTACGGCCAGGGCTGCACCGCGCCCACGCCGATCTGCTGCGCCTGCACCAGCCCCGGCCTGTTGAAGGCCTGGGCGACCTCTTCGCGCGGCAAATGATCGATGTGGCTCCAGTTCACCTCGCCGGAGCTGCGCTCGCAGGAGAGCCCCTCGGGCGGGGCCACATAGTCGTCGAGCTTGGCGATGTCGCCCTGGGCGACCTCCCAGTAGAACTCGCCGAGCACGCGCTCCACGGTGCCCTTCACGCTGCCGAAGTGGCGGAAGCGGCGGCCGTTGAAGTCGGCGTCGTCGGCCACGTGCACCGTGGCGACGGAGATGGGCTGCGCGAGCTGCCAGTGGCCGTCGCTCTCCACCAGCCAGGAGAAGTCCTGCGTCTTCTCTTCCCAGAGCAGGTACTCGTCCCACGGGTAGCGGGTGCCGTCGACCTGGCAGGAGCGGGTCATGAAGCCCACCACCATCAGGTCGCGGCCGCGGAGCTTGCCGTTCGTCCCGAGCGGGATGCGCGGCTCGTGCTTGCCCTTGGCGATGGCCTCGATGACCTGGAACGCGCCCTGGCTGCAGTCGAGGAGGTTGTGGCAGCTCTGGCAGGTGACGCGGACGCTCTGCTCGGGCAAGAGCAGGCTCACCGGCGCGGCGCAGTTGGGGCACTTGAGCTTGTCGGCGGTGGGCTTTGCCGACTTGAGCTGTGCAGCGGGCGCGAGGCCGCCGAGGTGCAGCGACTCGAAAGGCACCTGCCGGCCCACGTAGAGCGCGGGCTGCGAGCCGGCGACGCCGAAGTCGAGCGTGGCGAAGCCGCCCTTCTCGCTCTCCATGTCGGCGGTGAGCGGGCTCTCGCCGAGGGTCACGTGGTCCGGCAGCTCGCCCTGGAAGCCCACGATCTGCGCGTGCTTCACGTCGCTCACGGTGAAGCGACCCAGGCCTTCGATGAAGAGGTTGGCGCCGGGCACCACGCCTTTTTGCGGCAACGGCCGCGGCGGGACCTTGAAGGTCACGTAGAAGCGGCCCTGCGCTTCCGCGAGCCAGCCCCAGCGGCCGTCGGCGAAGGCGATGTACCACTCGTCCCAGACGCCCGACTTCCACTCGTATTGGATGCGGCCGATGACCTCGAACGAGACCTTGTCGAGGCTGCCCTTCGTCTGCAGGCCGATCTTCGAGCCGGTGGGGATGACGTCGCCGGCCTTGCCGATCGCTTGGAAATCCTGGCCCGCGCGGACCACGACCGCCTGGCAGAACGTGCACACCGTGGCCCGCGAAGCACCGAGCTTGAACTCGACGTTCGCCCCGCAGTTGGGGCACTGGCCGGTGCGCGGGGCGGCGAGCGTCATCCGTCGCGTCCCGGTCGAGCGAGGCGGCGCACTTCCACGCGCTCGGCGCCGAGCAGCTCCGCGAGCCGCTCCGCCCAGGGCCACTCGGGCCGCACGCGGCAGCAGTAGAGGTTGAACGCGGCGTAGCGCCGCTCGGGGAAGGTGTGCACCGTGAGGTGCGACTCGGACAGCAGCTGCATCGCGGTCACGCCGCCGTGCCCGGGGAAGGCGTGGACGCTCAGCGACCCCACGGGATGCAGGCCGAGCTCGGAGACGGCGCGCGCGAAGAGCTCGCGCAGCTGGTCCGGGTTGCGGAGGGCGGCGGGGTCGCAGCCGAAGGCGTCGACCACCCACTCGAGGCCGTCGCCCAGTTCGAGAGGCTCACGCATCGCGCGGGCGGTTATATCTCAACACTGTCCAGCGACGGATGCCTGCTTCCTCGGGGGCTCGGCCGCGCCATCGCTGGAGCTTCTGCTGAGCGTGCGAGCGGTTTCGCGGCCCCGCGCACTTTCCGAGCCGGCGAACCGTCCCGGCGCTATCATCCCGGCAGACGCCGCCCGCGCGTCCCCGAGGTGAACCATGGTCACCATCACCTACTGCACCTCCTGAGGCTACAAGCCTCGGGCCGCCCGTGCGGCGGCCGCGCTGAAGGAAGAGCTGGGCATCGACGCGGAACTGAAGATGGGCAGCGGCGGGATCTTCGAGGTCTCGGTCGACGGCAAGGTCGTCGCCCGCCGTGGGTTCATGGGCTTCCCGAGCGAGCAGGAGATCGTGGACGCCGTGGCCCAGGCCAGCGGCAAGCCCACGGATCCGCACCAGCCAGCGTAGTGATACCGCTTTGGGTCGTCGTTGGCGCGATCGCTCCGTGATCGCGCGGCGGACCCATTTGTCCTGAGCTCGCGCACAACCCCCTGGATCGCCGAGTGCGTGCCGCTGGAACGGCACGTGCTCACGGCCGCGCGCGCCGCACTTCCGCGGCGCCACTCAACCGGGGGGTTCATGCACAAGGGTTCGCTGTCGGCAGGACTTGTTTACATTTTGGTTTCATTCGCGTTGGGCTGTGGTGCGCCGCAAGCCGTCGATGACGCAGAATCGTCCATCGACGATCGCCCCGCCGAGATCGTCGCGCTCGCGCCCGTGGAACATCGCGCGCTCTGCGGCCCCGCGGCGCCAGGTCAGATGCGCTGCCATGCGCGGCTGGTGACCGTCGACGGCGGGATCTCACCTGCGCGCACGGCTTCGGGCCTCACGCCCGCGGATCTGCAGGACGCCTACGCCCTGCCGGTGTCGCTCGGGCGGGGCAAGACGGTGGCCATCGTCGATGCGCAGGACGATCCCAGCGCCGAGCGCGACCTCAACCAGTACCGCGTGAACTTCGGCATTCCCGGGTGCACGGGCTCGAACGGCTGCTTCAAGAAGGTGAACCAGCGCGGCCAGAGGGGCGCGTACCCGTCCGCGGAGCCGGGCTGGGCCGGCGAGATCGCCCTCGACCTGGACATGGTCAGCGCCGCCTGCCCGAACTGCCACATCCTCCTCGTGGAGGCCGACTCGGCGTCGATGACCGACCTGGGCGAGGCCGTGAACACCGCGGTGCGCCTGGGCGCGGACGCGGTGAGCATGAGCTGGGGCGGCGCAGAGTCGAGCGGTGACGTGGCGGCGGACGCGCAGTTCCTCGTCCATCCCGGCGTCGCGCTCGTGGCCAGCGCCGGCGACGACGGCTACGGCGTGGAGTTCCCCGCTGCCTCGCCGCACGTGACCGCGGTGGGCGGGACGAGCCTCGCGCACTCGACCAACGCGCGCGGGTGGATCGAGAGCACCTGGGGCTCCGCGAGCGGCGCAGGCACCGGCAGCGGCTGCAGCACCAGGCAGCCCAAGCCCGCGTGGCAGACCGATGGCCAGTGCCACAAGCGCATGGTCGCGGACGTCTCGGCGGTCGCGGATCCCTCGACGGGCGTGGCGGTCTTCGACGGCTACGGCTCCGGCGGCTGGATCGTCGTGGGCGGCACCAGCGCGGCCAGCCCGCTCGTCGCCGCGACGCTCGCGCTCACCGGCCACAGCACCGACGCGCTCGGCTTCGCCTACCGCAACCGCAACGACTTCTTCGACGTCGCCAGCGGCAAGAACGGCAGCTGCTCCAGCGCGTCGAGCTACTTCTGCCACGCGCTCGGCGGCTACGACGGCCCCACCGGAATGGGCACCCCCAACGGCACCGCGATGCTGCGCGGCGCGCATCCCGTCAGCGGGGGCGGACACGACGCGGGCGGTTGCCAGAGCTGCACCGCGAGCAGCGACTGCGCCCACGGCGAGCACTGCCTGGAGGACACGGCGCACTCGAGCGGGAAGTTCTGCGCGCCGGATTGCACGGCGGATCACGCGAGCTGTCCGAGCGGCTATTCGTGCGCGGACTTGAACGGCACGAGCTGGGGCTGCCGACCCGAGCCGGGCACCTGCAGCTAGGAGCAGAAACGCGGCGGGCCGGCTATGAATGGCGCATGTCCGAGCCCGCCGTCGCGCCCAAGCCGCTCACCGCTCGCCTGCGCGGCTGGCTGCTCGACGCGGCGCTGCTCATCGCCGTCCTGGTGGCCGCGCACGTGGTCTTCACGCGCCACGTGGCCCACGGCGTCGCTCCGGCGTTCGCCGGCACCACGACGGACGGCGCGCCGATCTCGCTCGCCTCGCTGCGCGGCAAGCCCACGCTGGTGCAGTTCTGGGCCACCTGGTGTCCGGTTTGCCACCAAGAAGACGGCGCCATCGCTTCGCTCGCGACGGACCACCAGGTCATCACCGTGGCCGAGGACTCCGGGGGCGCACCCAACGTCGCCGGCTACCTCACCAGCAAGAACCTGCGCTTTCCCGCAATCGCCGACGAGACCGGCGCCATCGGCCGCGCCTTCGGCGTCGATCGCTATCCCACGAGCTTCATCCTCGACGCGAGCGGCAACGTGCGCTTCGTCGAGGTGGGCTACACCACGGCGATCGGCCTGCGCTTGCGCCTTTGGCTCGCGGGCTTCTGACGTTGGTATTAGATTGGCCGGCCTTCTGGGAGGCGCGATGTCCAAGCCAGGACCGGTCTATCTCATGGCAGGCGCGGGTCCAGGCACCGGGCCGAAGTCCGTGCGCTACCACCGCGGGGCCGTCGAGGCGACGGGCAAGAAGAAGCCCAAGATCGCCTACGTCGGTGCGGCTGCCGGCGACGCGCTCGCGTTCGAGAAGATGATCAGCACCCTCATCTTCGGCCTCGGCGCGGACGTCACCTCGGTGAAGCTCACCAAGAAGAAGGAAAAGACCAGCGACCTGAAGAACAAGCTCGCCGACGCCGACCTCATCTTCATCACCGGCGGCGACGTGGACGCGGGCATGAAGGCCATCCACGAGCGCGACATGGCCGGCACCTTCCGCGAGCTCCACGCGCAGGGCAAGGTCTTCGAGGGCGTGAGCGCCGGCTCCATCATGCTCGGCATGCACTGGGTGCGCTTCCCCGAGAGCGGCGACGAGAGCGCCGCCGAGCCCTTCGACTGCATGGGCATCGCGCCCTTCTCCTTCGACGCCCACGGCGAGAAGGACGACTGGGAGGAGCTCCAGGTGCTCGCGCGGCTGCTCGCGGCGCGGCCCAAGCCGCCCAAGCACGTCTACGGATTGGTGTCGGGCACCTGCGGCCTCTGGCAGGCCGACACCTTGAGCGCCCTCGGCGGCGCCTTGAACCGCTACACCGTCGCGCCCAAGCCCGTGCGCGCGGACGACCTCACGCCGAACGCCTGACTTCCCTGGAGGGGAAACATGAAGATCGTCACCTCGACCGTTGCCGCGCTCGTGCTGGGCGCCGCGAACCTCGCGCTCGCCCAGACCGCAGCGCCCACCACGCCCGCCCCCGCTCCCGGCGGCGCCCCGCCCGCGCACGACGCGATGATGATGCACGAGGGCGATCGCTCCATCCCAGGCGACAGCCCCATCTTCAAGAACGTGAAGCTCGACATCGTCTACCCCAAGGAGGGCGAGGTCGTCCCCGGGTCGGAGATGGAGATCAAGTTCAAGCTCACGGGCTATGAGCTGCCGGGCCAGGGCCCGGGGCCGCACGTGCACGTGATCATCGACAACCAGCCCTACCAGCCCGACTACGACGCGACCAAGCCCTTCAAGGTCACCGGGCTCTCGCCGGGGCCGCACACGCTGCGCGCGTTCCCCAGCCGGCCGTGGCACGAGTCGATCAAGGCGCCGCACGCGTTCGCCATGACGCGCTTCTTCGTGGGCAAGAAGGAGGCGGGAAAGAACCTGGCCAACTGGCCCGATCCCAAGAAGCCGCTGCTCACCTACTCCCGCCCCAAGGGCAACTACGCCGGCGAGGACGCCAAGAAGGTGATGATCGACTTCTACCTCACCAACGCCAAGCTCTCGCCCACCGGCGACAAGGTGAAGCTCGTGCTCGACGGCGAGGAGTCGATGCTCACCGAGTGGAAGCCGGTGTGGAAGGAAGGCCTGAAGGACGGCGTGCACAAGATCTCGCTCGACCTGCTCGACAAGAGCGGCAAGCCCATCGAGAACGTGTTCAACCACACCGAGCGCGAGTTCACGATCAACGCGGCGCCCAATGCGCCGACGGTGGGCGCGCCGACGACCCCGAACGCGGCCACGCAGCCCGCCCCGACGCCCGCTCCGGCGCCCGCTCCTCCGCCGCCCGCCGCGCCGCCTGCGGGGCACTAGGTCTCGTGGGAGGCGCTTCCCAGCGCCGATTCCATGCTCCGTCTCGTCCACTTCAGCGACGTCCACGTGCAGGTCGACTACCGGCGCGAGCCCTGGCTCCCGCTCGGCTGGCGGCGTTGGGCGGCGCTGGTGGAGATGATCGGCATGCGCCGCGAGGCGCGTTACGCCCAGGCCGAGAGCACGCTCGGCCAGCTCGCGAATGAGGCCGTGCGGCACAAAGCGGATCACGTGATCCTCTCCGGCGACCTCACGGCGATGGCGCTGAACGAGGAGTTCCGCCGAGCGCGCGTGGCGCTGGAGCCCGTGGCGAAGACCCCGAACTTCTCGGTCATCCCCGGCAACCACGACGTCTACGCGCGCGACGCGTGGAACGAGGATCGCTTCGGGCAGCACTTCGGCGCGTTCCTGCAGAGCGACTGGCCCGAGTACAAGCGCGAGGGCGCGTTCCCGTACGTGCACCTCGTGGGCGACGAGGCGGCGGTCATCGGCCTCACCAGCGCGCGGGTGCCGCTCTTTCCCGGCGCGGCGGTGGGCTGGGTGGGCAAGAAGCAGCTCGACGCGCTCGAGTCGCTGGTGCGCGATCCCCGCTTGAAGGATCGCTTCACGTTCGTGGCCGTGCACCACGCGCCGCTGAACGCGAAGGGCAAGCCGGACACGCCCACGCACGGGCTCGCCGACGCGCGCAGCTTGATGGACATCGTCCGCGGGCCGCGCTTCGCGGTGCTCTTCGGGCACATCCACAAGCGCTACCACCACCCGAGCGACGGCGTGCGGCCGCACTTGTTTGGCGCGGGCTCGTCGACGAGCAAGGGCCACGAGGGCTACTGGCTCTACGAAGTGGAGCGCGGCGAGCTCAAGGCGTGGCACAAGCTGCGGATCGGCGAAGATCCGCCGCGGGCATGATCGAGCAGACGCCGACCTGCGCGGAGCACCCCGACCAGCACATGATTGGCGCCTGCGCGCGCTGCGGCCGCTTCGTGTGTCCGCTTTGCTCATGCACCGACGTCGCGGCGCAGCGCTCCTGCCTCGCATGTGGCAAGCGGCGCGAGGGCGATCTGGTGGCGCACCCCGGGCTCGACCTGCTCGCTGCAACTCGGAGCGCGTGAGGCGGACTTTCGTTCGCTGATGCCCCTGCGCGTCACTTCCGCTCGCCCGATGCCTTCGGCTAGCGTCGATGGTTCATGGATCACCGAAAAGACCTCTCCGTCGACGAACTGCGCGCGTTTCACCGCGTGGCCATCGAGGCCGATCACCTGCTCGAGGAGTGCCTGCGCGACCGGCTCCCGCTGCGCGCCATGCTGGGCCGCTTCCTGCCCGCGCTCGGCGGATGGATGGGCGCCAAGGCGGCTCGGCTCACGACGCAAGACGAGCACCTGCAGCACGAGACCTTCGGCTGGGGCGAGAGCGAGCTCTTGCAGCACGCGTCGGAGCGGACCGGCGACGGCGTGGTGAAGCTGCCCTCCGGCGACACGCTGGTGTGGCAGCCGCTGGATCTCGCCGGCTCCGAGGTGGGCCGCATCCAGGTGCTCATCGCCGGCGATCGCACGGGCGACACCAAGATCTTGCGGGTGATGCTCGACGCCGCCTGCGAAGAGCTCGACGCGGTCCTCGCGGGCGTGCACGCGGCCGCGCACAAGCAGCGGCTCATCGTGGCCGTCAATCAGGCGCTCACCAACCCGGTCTTCGAGCTGGGCATCGACACCGCGGTGGCGTTGATCCACAAGGAGATCTGCGTCCCCGAGTTCACGCTGCTCTACCGCGACGCCGTCGACACGCAGCGCTTCCACTACCGCGTGTACGCCCACGGCCAGCTCTGCAACGACAGCGAGCGCAACCCGCACCCCGGCATCGAGCGCGGGCTCAAGCGCCACGGCACGCTGCTCCTGGATCCGGATCAGCAGCTCATGCGGCAGACGGTGGGCTACGCGCGCGGCGTCGACGCGGTGCTCATCAGCGGCATGACCCGCTCGGAGTGGCTCGGAAAGGTCCTCTGCACGGGCGGCGAGCACGGCTTCTCCACCTTCGCGCTCGATGTGGTGGAGGTGATGTGCGAGTCCATCGGGCAGCGGCTGGTGGACTTCAACCGCGAGCGGCGGCACCTGGCGCAGTTCTTCGAGGCCAAGGTGATCAGCGAGCTGCTCCGCGATCCCTCGTACGCCGAGCGCTTCCTCGCGCCGCGCGAGGAGACCATCGCCGTCCTCTACGCCGACATCAACAGCTTCACCAAGATCAGCGAGCAGGTGCTGGTGGACAGCTCCTCCATCGGCCGCTTCGTCGACCGCTGGAGCGCGGGCGCGGTGCAGCTCTTGTGGGACCACGGCGGCGTCTTCGACAAGATGGTCGGCGACTGCATCATCGGCCACTTCGGCCCGCCCTTCTTTCGCGAGCCGCCCGAGCAGCGCGCGCTGAGTGCGGTGAAGGCCGCGCGCGCCATCAGCCGCTTCACCGCCGAGCTGGAGAAGGAGCCGCTCTACGAGAAGGTCCCGCAGAGCGGCGTGGTGAAGGGCATGGGCGTGGCCATCGGCTTGAACCTCTGCGCCATGTCGGTGGGCCTCTTCGGGCCCAACCAGGACTACACGGGCTTCTCCTCGGGCATGAACAGCACCGCGCGCCTGCAGTCGTTGGCCGGCTTCCGCGAGACGCTGGGCATGGAGAGCTTCTGCGAGGCGCTCGAGAAGACCGGCGACAACGTGCTCCAGGAGCTCAAGTTCGGCGACTGGACGGAGACGCCGGTGAAGAACGTGAAGAAGCCGCTCCGCTACCGGATGATCCACTTCTCATGAGGCGGCTCGCTCTTCTGGCGCTCGCGCTCGCCGGGTGTCTGTACCCCGTCAATCCCGACAGCGACTGCCGCGCGCGGGTGGACGCCTGCCTCAAGAACTGCGCGCCGCCCCCGCCCACGGCCACGCCGGTGCAGCCCACCTCCGACGCGCGGACGCCGTGCGAGCGCGACTGCGAAGCGCTCTGCCACTGAAACCTTTCGGTTAAGCTTGTCGGGGCTCGACGTCACGCCAGGTGGTTACTTCTTCTTGCGCCGCGTGCCGATGCCCTCGAAGAGCACCTTCACCTGCGTCGCCGCGGCGACCTCGGGTTCAGGCAGCAGCGCGCCATAGCCCGCATTCGACGCGAGACGCCGCAGCATCACCGGCCCCATCGAGATGGCGAGGCTGGCGATCATCAGCATCGGGAGCGGCAGGTCGTCGCGTGCGCGGCCGGCGATGACCTCGGAGCCGAGCGCGTCGATGAGCAGCGGAATGTGGGCCTGCTCGCGCGTGAAGCGGGCCACGAGCTTGCGCAGCCGCTTCGACGACACCATCGCCTCGCGCAGGATGATGCGCACCACCGCGAACTCGTCGTCGCTCATGCGGTGAATGCGCACCAGCATCTGCTGCAGCCGCGCGTCGAGCGGCCCGTCGCCGCCGAGCCGCTCCGAGGCCTCCAGCATCAGCTTGCCGTAGACCTCTTCCACCACCGCGAGGAAGAGCGCGTCCTTGGTGGGGAAGTAGTAGCTCACCATGCCCACGCTGGTGCGCGCGTCCTTGGCGATCTCGCGCAGCGAGGCGCCGTCCACGCCGTGGGCGAGGAAGTGCGCGCGCGCGGCCTTCACCAGGCGCTGCGAGATGTCGCTCCGCGGGCGCGCCATCAGCCGAGCTTCTTTCGGAACCGCAGCGACGCGGCCGTCACCAGCACCATGAGGATGCACCCGAGCCAGACGAGCTCGATCTGCACGTCGGCGATGGAGCTGCCCTTGAGCACCACCCCGCGCACGATGCGAAGGAAGTGGGTGAGCGGCAGCGCCTGGCTCAGCCACTGCGCGGCCTTGGGCATGCCGTCCCAGGGGAAGGCGAAGCCCGAGAGCAGGATGTTGGGGAGGATGAAGAAGAAGCTCATCTGCATGGCCTGCTGCTGCGTCTTGGCGATGGTGCTGAAGAGCAAGCCGAGCGCGAGGTTCGCGGCGATGAAGAGCGACGCCAGCAGGTAGAGCAGCGGCACCGAGCCCACGAACGGCACGCCGAAGACGAGCCGCCCAAGGATGAGCACCAGCGTCATCTGCACGTAGCCGATGCCCACATAGGGCACGATCTTCCCGATGATGAGCTCCACGCGCTTGAGCGGCGAGACGATGAGCTGCTCCAACGTCCCGCGCTCGCGCTCGCGCGCGACGGCCATGGCAGTGAGCATCACCATGGTCATGGTGAGGATCACGCCGACGAGCCCCGGCACCACGAACGTCGAGGTCTTCAAGTCGGGGTTGTACCAGGTGACCGGCTCCAGCGAGACCACCGGCTCGATGGCAGGCTGACCCGCGCGGCCAAGACGCTCGACCATCAAGTCGGCGGCGCGCGCTTGCGCGAGGCCAGCGGCGCTGTCCACGGCGCTCGCCACGGTCTGCGGATCCGTCCCGTCCACCACGAGCTGAAGCGCCGCGGGCCGGCCCGCGGCCACGTCTGCGCTCCAGCCGGGCGGCACCACCAGCGCGGCCTTGGCTTGCCCGGCGCGCAGCGCGTGGGAGATCTCGTCGTACGAGCGCACCTCGCCGCGCAGATCGTAGAAGCCGGTGCTCTGGAGCTGCTGCGCGAAGTCGCGCGAGGCGGCGCTGCGGTCCTGGTCGTAGACGATGGTCGGCACGTGGCGCACGTCGGTGTCGATGGCGTAGCCGAAGAGCAGGAGCTGCACCGCGGGCAGCGCCACCATCATCGCCATCGTCAGCCGATCCCGCCGGAGCTGGATCAGCTCCTTCACTGCCAGTGAACCCAGGCGCGTGAGCGACCGGCGGAAGCGGCCCGGGCCTTCGCGGCTCATGCGGCCTCCTGGTGCTCGTCGTGGCGAACCATGGACACGAACGCGTCCTCCACGGTCGCGCGCGCGGGCCGAGAGCTCTCCACGGTCAGGCCGCGCTCCTTGGCCACGCGCGCCGCGAGCGCTTCCGGATCGGCGCCGCCGAGCGTCGCGATGCGCAGCACGTGCCCGTAGAACGCGACCTCGTCCACCTCAGGCAGATCGCGCAGCGCCGCTGCAGCCGCGCGCGCGTCGGAGAGCACGAGCTCGGCCACGCGCAGGTTTCGCCGCGTGACGACCTCGTTCGGCGTGCCCACGTCGAGCACGCTGCCCCGGAAGATGAACGCCAGCCGGTGACAGCGCTCGGCCTCGTCCATGTAGTGCGTGGTCACGAGCACGGTGGTGCCCAATCCCGCGAGCTGGTGGATCTCTTCCCAGAACTCGCGGCGGCTCACGGGATCCACGCCGGCGGTGGGCTCGTCGAGGAAGAGCAGCGGCGGCTCGTGGATGGTCGAGCACGCGAGCGCCACGCGCTGCTTCCAGCCGCCGGAGAGCGTGCCCGCGATCTGCTTGCGGCGCTTCACGAGCCCGGTGCGCTCGAGCACCTTCTCCACGCGCTCGCGCCGCGCCTTCGACGCCAGCCCGTACAGCCCGGCGTAGAAGCGCAGGTTCTCTTGAACGGTGAGGTCCTCGTAGAGCGAGAAGCGCTGGGTCATGTAGCCGATGCGCTCCTTGATGCGCTCGGCTTCCGTGGCGATGTCGTAGCCGACGACCGTGCCGCGTCCGCCGCTGGGATCCAGGATTCCGCAGAGCATTCGAATGGTCGTGCTCTTGCCGGCGCCGTTGGGGCCGAGCACGCCGAAGATCTCGCCGCGCTTCACGGAGAGTGAAACATCGCGCACGGCCACCAGGTCGCCGAACGAGCGCTGGAGGTGCTCGGTGGAGACGATGAAGTCGTCGCTCACGGCGCACCGCCCTTCACGTTCGCGAAGGCAGGCAGGCCCGCGCGCAGGCGATGCTCGGGATCCTTCAAAGCCACGCGCACGCGCACCACCAGGTTCGGCCGCTCCTTGGGGCTGAAGAGGTAGCGCGGCGTGAATTCGGTGCGCTGACCCACGACCTCCACCGTTCCGGCGAAGGTCAGCCCCGGCTCGGCGTCGATGTGTACCTCCACCGGCGCGCCCGCTCGCAGGGTGCTTACGCGCGCCTCGGGCACGAAGAGATCGATGTACGGCCGCTCGATCTCAGCGAGCGTGGCCACGGGCGCGCCCGGGCCGAGCACCTCTCCTTCCTCCGCGTGCGTATCGAGGATGTCGCCGTCGATGGGCGCGCGAAGCACGTGCTCCACCAGCCGCGCGTCGATGGCCGCGAGCGCCGCCTGGGCTGCCTCGAGCCGGGCCTGGGCGGCGCGCATCTCCTGACTCCGCGCGCCGGCCCGCAGCGCCGCGACGTGCTGCTCCGCGGCCTCGCGCTCGGCCGTCGCCCGTGCGAGCGCGCCCTCCACGTCGTCGAGCTGCTGCGGCGTGGCCGCGCCGGAGGTGCGCAGATCGCGGGTGCGCTTCACGTCCTCCGTGAGCGTCGCCTCGGCGGCCTTGGCGCCGCGCACCTGGGCCTCGGCGGCGCGGATGTCCTCGGCGCGGCTGCCGGCATGCAAGAGATCGAGCTGCGCCTGCGCGGCGGCGACGTCGGCGGCCTGCGCGTCGCGCTGCGGCTTGTCGAGGGTGTCGTCGAGGCGCGCCAGCTCCTGGCCGGCCTTCACGTGCTCGCCCTTCTGCACCTCCAACTTCGCCAGCCGCCCGCCGAGCTGGAATCCGAGCACGCGCTGGTGCAGCTCCACCACGCCCTGGAGCTCGTCGCGCTCCGGGTCGGCCTGCTGCGGACACCCCGCGAGCAGCGCGGCGGCCAGGCCCAGCGGCGCGAGGACATTCTTTCTCATACGTCCAGGAATAATCCCGATCGCGATTCGCACGCAAGCGAGGCGCGGCCTTGATCCGGATCAGGTGCAGAAGCGGGTGACGACGTCGCGCAGCACCGCGAGCCCCTGGAAGAAGCCCTCCACGGGGATGCGCTCGTCGTGGCCGTGGTACAGCTCGGCGAAGCTGACCGCGGGCGTCTCGGGGAAGAACACGGGCGCGAAGCCGTAGTACAGGACGCCGAGCTTGCTGAAGGGTCCGCCGTCGGTGAAGCCGGGCATCACGTACGGGAGCATGCTCGCGGCCGGGTCGGCCTCGTGGAGCGCAGTTCGGATCGCATCGACGAGCGCACTCTCGGTGGGCATCTCCAGCGGCGCCATCTCGCGCTGGACGGCGAGGTCCACGTCGTCGCCGAGCACGTTGCGCAGCTCGCGGAGCAGGTCCGCGGTCGACTGGCCGGGCAGCACGCGGCCGTCGATGAGCGCCTCGGCCTCGCCCGGGATGACGTTGGTCTTGTAGCCGGCCTTCACCACCGTGGCGACGGCGGTGTTGCGCAAGAGCGCGTTGAAGCTGCGGGCGATGCCCTTGTCCGGGAAGAGCGTCTCCAAGACCCACTCGGTGAAGAGCGGCCTGGTGAGCAGGGAGAGCCCGATCTTTCCGGTGAGCGGCTGCACCTTCTTGATGCCCTCGATCATCGCGCGCACGGGCTTGGACACGTGCACGGGGAGCTTCTGGTGTCCGAGTCGGGCGAGCGCGAGGGCGAGCTTGTGGACGGCCTGATCTTCGCGCGGGAGGGAGCCGTGGCCGGGCGTGCCCTTCACGCTCGCGCGGATCCAGGCCATGCCCTTGTGCGCCACCTGCACCGGGTAGAGGCGCGCGCCGCCCATGCGCAGGGTGAAGCCGCCGATCTCGCCGAGCGCGAACTCGGCCTTCACCAGGTCCGCGTGCTCGTTGGAGAGGAAGATGGAGCCGTTCTCGCAGCCGTCTTCCTCGTCGGCGACGGCGGCGAAGATGAGGTCGCGCTTGAGCGGCGTGCCCGAGCGCTTGAGGGCCTTCAGGATCATGGCGCTCATGGCGACCATGTTCTTCATGTCCAGCGCGCCGCGGCCCCAGAGCCAGCCGTCGTGGATCTCCGCGCCGAACGGCGGGTGCGTCCACTTGCCATCCTCGGCCGCGACGACGTCCAGGTGGCCGGTGAGCAAGAGCGGCGGCTTGGAGCCATCGCCCTTCAAGCGCGCGACGAGGTTGGTGCGGCCCGGGAGCTTCTCGAGGAGCTGGGGCTCGAGGCCGTCCTTGCGCAGGCTCTCGGCGAGCAGCTCTGCGGCAGCGCGCTCGTGACCAGGAGGGTTGGTGGTGTCGATGCGCAGGAGCGCTTGAAAGAGCTCGAGGGCTTCGGCCTCGAGTGCGGCATCGCGGGGCATGGCTCCATGTTCGCGCACCGAGCGCGAAGTGGAACCAAAATCCGACGTGCCTGCCAGCCACGAACCACCAGCCACCAGCCACGGCTGCTATTTGTCCAGCACCAGGTTGTACGCGCGCGACAAGTTCTCATCTGCGCGAATCACCACCGTCGAGTGCTTCTCGAGGTGCACCATGGGATTGAAGAGCCGCAGGGTGTGCGTGCCCGCGGGCAGCGGGATGTGATCCGCCGGCGAGCGATGCTCGCTGGGCTTGCCGTCGATGCTGATCTCGCACCAGGGCTGGCACTTCACCGTGAGGTAGCCGGTGCCCTTCTTGCCGCGCGGCTTCTCGGACTTGTCGTCGCCCTCGGCCGCTCCCGGCTCGGAGGTGCGAACCTCCACCACGTTCTTGTCCGGCGCCGGCGCCTTGGGCTTCTCCGGTTCGCCGCCCACCACCTGGCGCATGGGCACCATCGGCGGCGGCGTGGTGATGATGGGCACCTCCGGCTCGGGATTGCGCTTGTCGAGCACCATGAGCGCGCCCATCGCCAGGATGGCCGAGCCCATCACCGCCAAGCCGAGCTTGAGCACGCTCACGCCGCCACCCGACGACGACTTCACTGCGGGTGAAGACGACATCTCGGCCTTGGTCGCGACCGCCGGCGCAGGCTTGTCCGCGGGCTCCACGTCGGCCTCAGCCTTCGGTCGGCGCAGGTGCGGCTTGCCCTCGACCTCGTCCGGCTTGGCCTCCGGCGCGAGCGGCGCGCGCTGCCCGGTCACCGACCTCGGGATCGCGGGCGACGAGGCGATCCCCGACTGCTCCATCCCCGTGGGCTTCGACGGCGGCCGCGCGTTCGACGGCTCCTTCGCCGGGTTGGGCGTCTCCTGCTCCGGCATGGTCGAGGGATCGGCCGGCTTGTCCTTGAGCTTGAGGTGCGGGAGCGGCGGCAGGCTCTGCAGCACCCGCTGCACCACCTGGCCCAGCGCCGAGGCGGTGAACTTGGGATACGTGGCGCGGTGCCAGGCCTCGAGCTCTTCGGCCATCGCTGCCGCGGTGGGGAAGCGCTTCTCCGGCTCGCGCTGGAGGGCGCGGTCGATCACCGCCTGCAGCACCGGATCCACCTCGACGCCGAGCTGCTTCAGCGTCCGCACCTCGCCGAGCGCCGCCATGCGGATGAGCTCGGCGTCGGTGTTGGCCACGTAGCAGCGGTGCCCGGAGACGACCTCGAAGAGCAACAGGCCTGCGGCGAAGATGTCGCTGCGCGAATCGAGCGGCTTGGAGCGCGCCTGCTCCGGCGACATGTACGCCGCCTTGCCCTTGGTCTTGCCTGCCTTGGTGCTCTCCGCGAGGCGCTCGGTGGCGCGGGCCACGCCGAAGTCGCTGAGCTTGGCGATGCCCTCCCCGGTGAGGAGCACGTTGCCCGGGGTCACGTCGCGGTGGATGACGTTGAGCGCCACGCCGTCGGGCCCGACCAGCCGGTGCGCCGAGTCCAGCCCGCGCAGCACCTGCACCACCACGTCCACCATGGCCGCCTCGGGCGGACGCTCGCCCGAGTTGCGAAACACCTTGAGCACGTTGGCCAGGTCCGGGCCGGGCACGTACTCCATGGCGATGTAGTAGCCCTGATCGTCGTGGCCGAAGTCGAAGACCTGCACCACGTTCGGGTGCGAGAGCTGCGCCGCGAGCCGCGCCTCGTCCATGAACATGGCCGAGAGCTGCGGGTTGTCGGCGTAGGTCTCGAGGATTCGCTTCAGCGCGAGCAGCTTGGTGAAGCCGCCCTCGCCCAGCGCGCGCGCGAGGTGCACCTCCGCCATGCCGCCGCGGGCGATGAGGCCTTCGAGCTGGTAGCGATTTCCCACGCGCGCAGAGTGTAGCCGACTGGCGGCCCGAGCCCAGCGCCAACGTGCACCCCAATCGGGCGTCTCTCAGTGGATGCGCTGAAGCACGGCGGTGAGCGCGTCCTGCAGCGAGGCGGTGTCGGTCGCCTGATAGAAGGCCGGGGAGAGCACGTTGCCGTTGGCGTCGGTGCGCGGCACGCCGCCCGCGAGCGCGGACTGGTTCAGCGTGTCGACCGTGGGACTGGTGGTGCCCGCGACATCCGCGCCGATGCCGATCACGAACGTGCTGATGCCCGCCTGGGCGAGGTTGGAGACGGCGGCCACCGTGGCGTCCGAGTCGAGGCAGCCGTAGGGCGACGCGGTCTCCTGGGTTCCGCTGCTGCTCACGCACGCGCCCTGCGAGGTGCAGTAGCCCGTCCCGTCCTCGCAGTTGGAGATGGTGGCGGCGAAGGTGGCGTCGCAGTTGGGCGCCCCGTCGGTGATGAGCACCACGTACATCGCGCGGCCGGCCTCGGCCACCGGCACGAAGGCGTTGGCCGCCACACCCAACGAGGCCGCGGTGGGCGTGCCGCCCAGCGGGGTGATGCCCGCGAGCACATTGTTGATGGTCGTCGCCGTGTTCGCGGCGGGCGCCACCTGCAACACGCCTGGCACGCACGACAACGCGGGGGTGCCGTTGCTCGTGGCGCCGGAGAACGTCACCAGGCCGAGCCGCACCGGATCCGACGCGCTCCCGAGCGAGCCGACCTCGCCCACGAAGCCGTCGATGGAGTTGCTGAGCGCGGTGAGCACCTCGTCCCACTTGCAGTTCAGGTTCTGCTGGCCGGCGTTGGGGCAGACCTGCGTCTGCGTGCCGTCGAAGGAGTCGACCATGGAGTTCGAGCGATCGACGAGGAGAATCACGTTCGGCGAGAGCGCGCCGCCGCTGCTCCCGCCGGTGCTGCCCGTCGTCGTGCTGCCCGTTCCCGAGCTGGTCGTGGTCGTGCTCGAGCTGCTGGCGCCGGTGGTGCCGATCGTCAGGCCGCTGGTGCCGGTGCTGCCGCTGGTCGACGTCGATGCCGAGTTGCTCGCGCCGCTGCCCGTGGTGGATCCGGATCCGTTCGCGGATCCGCTTCCGGCGCCGTTGCCCGAGCCGTTTCCGTTTCCGTTGCCGCCCGGGTTCTGGCACACGCCACCGATGCACTGCTGCGCGCCCACGCAGGCCGAGCACGCCGCGCCGCCCAGGCCGCAGGTCTGCAGCGAGGGGATCTGGCACTGGTTGTTGCCGTCGCAGCAGCCGCTGCAGTTGTTGGGGCCGCAGCTCGAGCTGCAGCCTTCGAGCGCGAGCGCCGCAAGCGAGAGAGCCGCCAGGAGCCAGAAGGTGCGCATGTCGAGCCTCCAACCTGGCGAATACCATGCGCGACACCGCGACGGGAGCGCGGCACCCGCAAGAGCAACCGGGCGGGCTGGCCAAGGTGCACCGGGTCGATTAGGTTGCCGGCCGGCTGCACCCGGAGGCCGCAAATGTCCCGCCCGATCATCGACGCCACGCCGCACGCCACCCAGAAGGCCGGCAAGGCGCGCGGCCACGCCGTGCTCGCCGAGACGCTCGTCGGCAGCCGGATCCTCGAAATCGCCGCGGAGATCCGCGAGCTCAAGGCCAAGGGCAGCAAGGTCTGCGACCTCACCGTGGGCGACTTCGCGCCGACGGAGTTCCAGATCCCGGAGGTGCTGCGCGAGGGCATCCGCGGCGCGCTCACGAACCAGACGAACTACCCGCCCAGCGACGGCATGCCCGAGCTGCGCGGCGCGATTCAGAAGTTTTATGAGACGCGGCTGGGGCTGAAGTACCCGGTGGAGTCGATCCTGGTGGCCTCGGGCGCGCGGCCGGTGCTCTTCGGCGCCTACGGCACGCTGGTGGACCCGGGCGAGACCGTGGTCTTCCCGGTGCCGAGCTGGAACAACGACGCCTACTCCACGATGTTCAAGGCCCAGGCGGTGACCATCCCCACCAGCGCCAAGAGCCGCTTCATGCCCACCGCGGCGGATCTCGCGCCGCACCTGGGCAAGGCCAAGCTGCTGGTGATCAACTCGCCGCTCAATCCCGCGGGCACGGTGATCCGCCGCGAGGACCTCGAGGGCATCTGCAAGCTGGTGCTCGACGAGAACAGGCAGCGCGCCGCTTCCGGCAAGGCGCCGCTCTACCTCATCTACGACTTCATCTACTGGATGCTCAGCTTCCACGGCGCGGAGGTGCTCACGCCGGTCGAAGTCGCGCCGGAGATGGCGGCGTACACCATTTTCGTGGACGGCATCTCCAAGGCGTTCGCGGCCACGGGTCTGCGGGTGGGCTGGTGCGTGGGCCCGACCGACGTCATCGCGCGGATGAAGACGTACCTGGGCCACGTGGGCGCGTGGGCGCCGCGGCCGGAGCAGGTGGCCACCGCCG
This sequence comes from Deltaproteobacteria bacterium, assembly GCA_018266075.1. Lineage (GTDB taxonomy): Bacteria > Myxococcota > Myxococcia > Myxococcales > SZAS-1 > SZAS-1. Next base: position 103,231 of record JAFEBB010000019.1, read on the forward strand.
CGCTGCTCAAAGATGGCGCGGGCATCGACGCGTACCACAAGACGATGATCGCCGAGGTCGAGTGGCGCCTGCAGACGCTCTACGCGGGCATCAGCCAGCTCCAGAAGGAAGGCTTCGACGTGGAGGCCATCCCGCCGCAGGGCGCGATCTACCTCTCGGCGCGCTTCGGGCTCTTCGGCGCCAAGCGGCCGGACACCGGCGCGGTGATCCGCACCAACCAGGACATCCGCAAGTACCTCCTCGAGGCCGCGGGCTTTGCGGCGGTGCCGTTCCAGGCGTTCGGGCTCGAGGAGGAGAACGGCTGGTTCCGCCTGAGCGTGGGCGCGGTCTCTCGCAAGGACTGCGAGGAGATCATCCCCAAGCTGCGCTCGGCGATCTCCGCGCTCAGTGGCAAGAAGGCGGCGAACGGCTGAGCGCGGTAGGCGGGCCTCAGCTCCCGCCGTCGTGGCTCCAGGTGCAGCTTCCGCCGACGCAGACCGGATTCCCTCCCGCGGGCAGTCCGCGTCCAAGACGCAGCCCGCATCGGGACAGAAGGTGGACTCGATCTGAGCGAGCGCCTGCTGGGCCCTGGTGACGTTGCTCGTGGGCAACGTCCACGCGCAATCGTTGACGCACTGAATGTGCACGTCGAACGACGTGCAATCCGCGTTTGTGTTGCAGCCGCTGGTGAGCGGCGGGAGCGCCGCGACGATCTGCTCGTGCGCCAGAAAGCAGGCCGCCACTCCGGCATCGCCAGGGCCTGGAGCGATGGCGGGGTCAGAGCACCCGACGAGAATGAGACTCGTGGCAATTCCCAATGCCGCTCGAATCCCACATCACTTGATTTCTGAGTGCAGGATCACGGACCCAGGGCCACCTTTCCCGCGTCACTGAGCAGCTTGTAGTTATAAGGACCCTCGCCGGCATCAAGCGACCAATCGAATGGCGTTATCGCGTTTCCATTCTGATCGATCATCGTGACGCCATTGAGCACCCAGGGATGGAGCGCGTGGCCGCCATCGTCGGCATCAGGGAATGCGCCGCCATCGTTCGGGTCGAGGTGCAGTGCGCCACGGATGGATATCAAGAACCTCCCGACGAAATCCGGTTCGAACAGGAGGTTGAGCGAGTTCCCGGCCACGGTGACACCGTTGACGTGAACCGACGGATTTCCGCCAACCGCAAGCCCAATCCCGTCGTTCCCGACGATGGATCCGGCGAGATAGACGGTTATTCCTGCATCCGTCTCGAGGATCACCCCGTCTCGATTGCCGGTCACTGTCGCGAACAGGTTGTTCCCGAAACTTCCGCGCACGACGACTCCAGGCCCCCGGTTGTTGGCGACCATCACGGGGATCTCAAGATCGGCTTGCCCACCTTCGACATCGATTCCAGCTCCGCCGTCGGCAGCCATTCCATTGTTGGAGATCGATCCCGCGTAAACAGTGAGCCAACCTCCGCTGGCATGGATGCCATCTCCGCCACTCGCTAGGATCGATCCACTTCGAAGTGTGACCCTGCTGTTATTTGCTGCAATTCCGGCAGACGAAGAACTTGATATTGTCAAGTTCGTCAAGTCGACACTCACGCCGTCGAGCAAGAGGCCAACGCCGTCCTGATCCAGCTCCAAAGTGTCGCAGGCGAAGCCCGCCGAGCTGCTGCTCACCGCTTCGACGCCCGCTCTCCCGCAGCCCGTGATGTTGCTGTTGCTGAGCGTTCCACCAGCATTCTCGAGGTACACACCATCCAGTCCTGCATTCTGGACGACGACGCCGTCCATCGAGATTCCCTTGGACAGAATGCCGAACTGAAATCCTGTAATCGAGATGTTGCTGAGCTGCCCACCGCCGCAGGTCACGATGGGGATCTCGCCGGCATCGAGATCATCGACGATCGACGGCGCAGCACCGGCGTCGGGCTGGCCGACAACCAAGACGCCGTTCCGCACATTGCAAGTCGCCTGGGGTGGATAGCCACCGTCGGCATTATTGAGAGGAAATGCCTCATCACTTGCAAAGTAGGTCCCGGCCCCTACGAAGACGATGTCCTGGCCGGAAGCAATCGAAAGCCCTCTTGAGATCGTGCGAAAAGGCGCGCTCGTCGTCCCCGGGTTGTTCACGTCGTCCCCGGTGGGCGACACCGTGATCGGCGTAATCATGATCGGCACGGGCCAGCTCTGGGTTTGATTCCCCACCATCACCTGAATCGTCTGAGGTCCCAGCGACGCTCCGTGGGGAACCGTCAGAAGGAAATGGACGTTCGAACCATTTGTCCCGAAGCCGTGGTTCAGCAAGGACCCGATCGTGACCACAGGCGAGCCGACGAGCCCGACCCCCGAGATCACCACCGTCACCGTCTGGCCCTGGGGGATTTCCAGCAAGCTGGAGCCATTGAGGGTGACCGACGTGAGCTGAAATCCGTTCGAGCCCGTCGACCCTCCAGAGTTCGCGCCCGACGAGCTGCCCGAGGACGCGGCGGCGATCGAGCCCTGGGTCGTGCCGACGCCCGATCCTGACACTCCCACCGAGGAAGTGGTGCCGGTCGAAGAGCCCGCGTTGCTGGCGCCAGCGGTGGTCGAGCTCGTGCCGGAGGCACTCACGTTCCCAGAGCCAGCGCCCGAGTCCGACGACGCCGACTGAGCGATCCCCGCGCCACTGCTTCCCGAGGTGAGCGAGCTCGCCCCGGTTGCGCTGACGCTGCCTGAGCCCGAGCTCGACGATGTGGCCTGAGCCACGCTCGAGCCTCCCGCACCGCCGCTCGCGCTCCCAGAAGAGCTCCCATCCCCCGCTGGCTGGAAGCAAGCCGACAGCAGGACGAGAGCCAGAATCAGGGAGCGAGGCACTGAATGCCGCATTGAAGGCGCGTACTCCCTGAGGGCATGCCCTGCCGACCCGAGGTTCGAGATGTTAGCGGATGATATCGTTTTCCTGGCCTTGCCTTCTCGAGCTTCTGGTCGTCGTTCAGGACTGCGAGGAGATCATCCCCAAGCTGCGCTCGGCGATCTCCGCGCTCAGCGGCAAGAAGGCGGCGAACGGCTAGTTCACGCTCCCTCGGGCGTCACGCGCGGCAGGTCCAGCGTGAACACCGAGCCCACGCCGGGCGTGCTCTCCAGCTCGATGTCGCCGCCGAGCGCGCGGGCGATGCCGCGGGCGATGTACAGGCCGAGCCCGAGCCCCGCGTAGTTTCGCGACGACACCGCGCGCTCGAAGCGCCCGAAGATCGCCGCGCGGCGGTCGGTGGGCACGCCGATGCCGTGGTCGCGCACCAGGAGCCGCGCGCGATCCGGCGAGGCGCTCACCTCGAGCTCCACCGGCCGGCGCTTGCCGTACTTGATGGCGTTGGAGAGCAGGTTGGCCACCACCTGCTCCAGCCGCGAGCGATCCCACACGCCGATGACCGGCCCGGGCGTGCGCAGCGTGACCTCCGAATCCGCGTGCTGCGCCTCGGCGGAGAAGAGCTGCACCACCTCCGCGGCCACCGCCGAGAGATCCACCTCCTCCAATTCCAGCGCCAGCTTGCGGCCCTCGAGCCGGGTGACGTCGAGCAAGGTGTCGATGAGCTTGCTCAGCCGCAGCTCGTAGCGCTCGGCCGCGCGCACCAGCTTCGACGCCGCCTCGGGCAGGCTCGGTGCCATGCGCGCCAGCGCCTGCAGTGCCAGCCGCAGCGCGGTGACGGGCGTGCGCAGCTCGTGCGAGGCCACGGAGAGGAAGTCGTCGCGCATGCCGATCGCGCCCTGGGCTTCGCGGTAGAGCATCGCGCTCTCCAGCGCCATGGCCGCGCGCGAGGCCACCTCTTCTGCCAAGCGCCGCTCGCCGGGCTCGAACGCCTCGTGGCGGACCAGGCTCAGCGCGCCGAGGCGGTGCTCGCGGGCCTGCAGCGGCACGGTGAGCAGCCAGCGTCCGCCGAGCGAGCAGAGGATCTCCAGAGACCCAGCGCCGCGCTCGCCCAACGGCGACCAGTTCATGGGGCCTTCGCTGGTGGCCTGCAGATCCACCAATCGCGAGCGCCCGCTGCGCATGGTCCCCGCGGCCCCGGTCGGTGCCTCGGCATCCGGCTGGATGACCCGGAGCCGCTCCACCAGCATCGCGTGCGAGGGGTCGGCGTGCGCAGCCGCCACCCGTCGCAGCGCGCCGTCGCTGCTCACGAGATCGATGATGGCGCAGGGCGCGAGCCGCTCAAGCGAGAGCTGGAGCAGCGTGGACACCAACCGGTCGGCGTCGAGCGAGCCGCCCATGCGGTTGCCGGCCTCGGCGAGGAACTCCCAGTCGCGGCGCTGCTTCTCGGCCTCGGCGCGCGCGGCCTGCTCCTGCAGCAGGAGGCGCTCGCGCTCCTTGGCGAGCTTGTGCTCGGTGATGTCCCGGAAGAACCAGACGCGCCCGTAGATCTCGCCGGTGGGGCCCTGCACGGGCGCGCTGTAGCGGTCGACGATGCGCCCGTCGCGCAGGGCGAGCTCGTCGCGGCTGGTGGTGAGCGGCGCGCCGTAGATCGCCTTCACCCGGGCCACGAACGACTCCGGGTCGCGCATCTCGCCGGCCACGGCGGCGAGCAGCGGCGCGTCCTCACCTTCGGCCGTGGGATGAAACGGCGGCCGGGTCACGTCGAGGAAGCGCCGGTTGAAGAAGAGCACCCGGCCGTCGGGCGAGACCATGAGCACGCCGTCTTGCGAGGCCTCGTTGAGGGCGCGGAGCAGCGCGCTCTCGCGGGTGAGCGCCTCGCGGGCGCGCTGGAAGCCGGTGACGTCGGTCCAGATGCCCACCACCAGCTGCAGCGTGCCTCGGGCGTCGAAGATGGGGCGGGCCCGGGCCATCGTCCAGGCGTCCTCGCTCCGCCCCGGCGCCCGCACCCGGATCAGCTGGGCGGGCGGCTCCTGGCCGAGCAACGCCTTGGCCGGAGGAAGGTCGTCGAAGCGGAGCGGGCCGCCCTGCTCGTCCCAGTACAGGTAGGCCTCGGCGGTCTTTCGCATCGACTCCGTGGACTCGAGCTGCGCGTCGGGCGTGAGCCCCAGCGCCAGCCGGGCGGCGCGGTTCAAGAAGGTGGTCACGCCGTCGGCCCGCATGATCGTCACCGCGTCGGCCACGGAGTCGAGCACGCCGCGCAGATCCGAGAGCCGGTGCGGCGCCTCGATGCGGGACCAGAGCTCGGCGGTGATGTCCAGGATCACCGCCCGCGCGCCGCGGCCCTCGGGCACCGCGTGGACCTCGAAGCTCTCCTCACCCACGGATCCGACGGCGCGCGCTGCCGAGCCATCGAGGGCGCGCGCGATCGCTTCCTTGAGCCAGGTGGGGCGTGCGTCCGGCTCCTCGGCCCAGGGCAGGCGCAGGCCGAGCACGTGGCGCAGCTGACCCGCGAGGTCGAGCTGGAGCACGGCTGCGGGCCGGGCGTCGACGAGGTCCTTGAACGCGCGGGCCCAGCGCTCGCGGCGCGGGCGCAGCACGGTCAGCCCCGTCACGCCGGCGCCGTCGGGCGGGCAGGCGATCCAGCTCTCCAGTCGCACCACCCGGTGCGGCGCGAGGCGGGCGCGGTGCAGGCAGTGCCGGGGCGCGAGATCCTCGGCCGCGGCGCGAACCGCCTCCACCAGGCGATCGGCGTCGTCCGGAATCGCGAGCGCGGCCACCAGCTCCGCGAGCGTGTCCGGCGGCCCGGCGAGCAGCTCGGCGAGCGGGCCGTGCCTGGGCGCGCGCAAGGAGAGCCCGTCGCCGCCGAGGGTCCAGATGGCCGCCTCGGCCAGCGGCGCCTCGCCGGGTCGCACGCCGGAAGTGGGTTCCGCGGGTCGCACGTCGTGGCTCCCGCGCGAGCGTCCGCGCGTCGTGTTTACGTTAATCACGCGCGCAGAGCACGCCGGGCCGCCGGGCGGGCGGCGCGTCACCCGGGCGTGAAGGTCTCCACCTGCTCGGCCTTGCCCTTCACGGCCACGGGCGGGAGCGCGCGCCAATGAAAGGCCTCGCCGGCGGCGTCCCGGGTGGAGCGGGTGACCAGCAGCGGGGTGCGGTGCTCCTTGGTGAGGCCCTCCACGCGCGAGGCCACGTTCACGGCGTCGCCGATGGCGGTGAACTCGCGCCGCGCGTCGGAGCCGATGTCGCCCACCACCGCGTTGCCGGTGTTGACGCCGATGCCGATGGCCAGCTCCCGCTCGCCGCGCGCGGTGCGACGCGCGTTCAAGCGACCGAGCGCCTCGAGCATGCCCTGGGCACAGCGCACGGCGCGGGCGGCGTGATCCGGCTGATCCAGCGGCGCGCCGAACCAGGCCATGATCCCGTCGCCGATGAACTTGTCGAGGGTGCCGCCGTGGGCGAAGAGCACCGTCACCATCTCCTCGTGGTACTCGTTCAGCATCTGTACCACCGCCTGCGCGCTCATCTGCGAGGACTGCTCGGTAAAGCTGCGGATGTCGGAGAAGAGGATGGTCACCTCGCGGAACTCGGCGGTGCGCGAAGGGCCGCCCGCGAGGATGCGCTGCACCACCGCGGGCGAGAAGTAGCGCTGCAGCGACTCCTGCTGCACCACGCGCGAGAGCAGCGCCTTGATGCGCTGGGTGAGGTAGAGCGCGATGGCCACGCCGATGGCCACGTTGGTGATCGCCCCGGAGCGCCCGGGCATGGGCTCGACGTAGAGCAGCGCGAGTTGCAGGACCACCGCCGTCGCGGCCACGCTGATGAGGTAGCGGAAGCTCAGCGCGTAGAGCGCCACGAACACGAAGATGAGCGTGTTGGACACCGAGAAGATCGCGGCGTACGTCGCCTCGAGGTGGCCCAGGTGCACCGCGTAGAGCGTGGGCACGAAGAACAGCGGGATGTCGAGGAGCGGCAGCGCCCACCAGGTCCAGCCCAGGCCGCGCGGGCTGCGGAGCCCGACCACGAGCAGCGCGAGACCAGCCACCAGGTAGCCGCCGTACATCCACCGGATCCACGTGGGCGTGGGCGTGGCGAGATAGACCGCGACGTTGGCGCCCGCGGCCGCGACCCGCAGCGCGTTGAGCCAGCGCGCGTTGCGCAGGCGCTCGGCGCGAATCGAGTCGCCGACGGCGTCGCCCGGAACCGATGGATTCACGCTCAACACGAGAAGCTGAAGCCGGTCTCGGGCATGTTGTCACAGGTGCGGCCTGCGTCGCCGCCGCAGTCGCAGCTCGCGACGGAGGTGGCGCCGTGGGCCTTCACGTAGGCGGTGCACTGGCTGGTGCACGCGTCGACCTGGCTGCCGGAGAGCGGCGCGCCGTTGCACGTGAAGATGTTCTGGCAGTCGAGCTTGCAGAAGCCTTCACAGGGCGCCGAGCCGCAGCCGGCGAGGACGAGACCTGCGAGCACCACGAATGCGAACTTCATGGATCACCCTCCGATCCGGAGGATCTTCGCACTCCCACCGGTACCGCAGGGAACCAACTCAGTGCCCCGGCGGCGGCCGGTTGATCGGCTCCATCGGCGGCGCGCTCTTGCGCTGCATGGCGTTGCAGCGGCAGTGGCCTTCGTCGATCTGGCGCTGCCAGTCGGCGTTCTGGGAGACGAGCGGCATCTCCGCGTACGCGCACAGCGACTCGCAGCCCGGCGACGGCGCCGGCCCCACGGATCCGTGGATTAGCCACGCCGCGCCACCCGCCAGCGCCAGCGCCGCGACGATGAAGACCGCCGTCTGCTTCCAGCCGCGCGAGACCGAAGCCTGCACCGCGCTCGACGGATCCGGCGGGGATGGCGCGGCGCTGTCGACGAGCTCGGTGGTGCCGCCGCACTTCGGGCAGATGGCGGCGTCGCCGGCGTCGGAACCGCAGCGGGTGCAGCGGCGCAAAGCGACCTCCGAGTCCCGACAGCCAGTGTTGCCGCAGGCAGGACGTTGAGCAAGCGAACGGAGATTCGAAGTGGCAGGCGGCGAGGAATCCTGCGCTCGAGAGCCGACGAGGCCAGGCAAGTTCGCTCCCGCCGATCGACGCTACTGGATCGCGAAAACGATCGAGACGGGCCTCGTGTAGTCTCGGCCTGCGCCGAGGGGGCCGGATGATCTTTTTCACCCGCGTGTACGACGAGGGCACGCAGCTGCCCAACCGCGCGCCGCAGTACGTCGCCATCGAATCGGTGGGCGACATGATCTGGTCGGAGTTCGCCCTCGATGACGCGGCAGGAGTTGGGCGCCTCCGAGCGCGCTTCCCCGAGGCGGCGGTCGCTTGCTCTCCTGAGCTGAGCCAGGCTGCGGCCGCAGCAGGCCTTCCAGTGGCAGAGCTGCCGGAGCGCGAGCGAAGGATCGCGGCGGCCGCGGCCGTGCTCGTGCGCCACAGCGCAGAGATGGCCGACGTGGAGCTCTCTCTGCTCATCAACCTCCTCGAGGCCCTGGCGCGCCTGGAGAGGTCCGACAGGTGGAAGGAGCCCGCGGCAGCGCCGGTCTTCGAGGTCGTCTGTGCCGAGTTGCAACCCCACCGGTGGGTGGCGCGGGTGCTTCCACTCCAGCCACCGATGATTGCGCTCTTGCCCCCGGGCGCCACCTACACCATCGAAGGGCCCGGGAAGGTCGACTTCGCTACCAGCCAGCGAATCCTCGCGCTGGGCGTGGAGCCACTGACCGGGCGCGCGCGAGGCCTGCTGCAGCGGGCCTTCGGGCTCGACCACGCACCCAAGCTGATGGTCGTCTTCGGAAACAGGCTGCTCAGCCCCTCCCCGCGCGAAGCGGCGCTGGTTGCGGCCGCGGTGAACGCGCTCGAGGCGCACGATGGAAGCCCTCAAGTCCTGCGTGCCCACGTCGGCAAGGCCGGCGTGGCGCGGCTCTCCCTCGAGCTCCGTGTGGTCCCGCCGGGTCAGGAGCCCTTCGAGGGCCAGGCGCTCCCGAGCCAGGCGCCGCCGCGGCAGGTTTCCCTCCGCGAGGCGTTCGAGGCTGGCGCCGCGCGCCAGAATGTCCCGGTCGTCCCTCGTGGCGCGCCCTGCCCGTGCGGGAGCGGGGAGAAATACAAGCGCTGCCATGGCGCGAATGCGCCGGCCAGCGGGTCCGGGCTGCCCACGGAGGCCGAGCTCGGCGTACTCGAGAGGCGCCTCTACGAGCTGCTCACGCCGGAAGAACGCGCGCTCGCGCAACAGCAGTATCCTGTGCGCGGCGCCAGCGAGATTGAAGATTTGGCGCGGTTCTACTTCACCTGGCTGGTGTACCAGTTCCGCCCGCAGGGCACCGAGACCGCGGCCGAGCGGTACCTGCGCATCCACCGCAAGGCCATGGACGTGCGCGTGCGAACGTACCTGGAGGCGCAGCGCTCAGGGCGCGTCTCGGTCTGGTGCATCCAGGCGGTCGACGACGGCTGGATGCAGCTCGAGGACGCCTTCGGCGCCGGCACCTTCCGGGTGCGCTGTGGCTCGCTGGAGGGCGCGGAGGCGATCCCACCCGGCTACGCGTTCCTGGGTCGCCTGTTTGCGGTGCCGGGAGAGGTGGTGCTCAGCGCCCTCCACCCAGACGCTGTCGGACCTGCTGCCGTGGATGCGCTCGTTCGGGACGCGCACGGGGTCATCGAGCGCCTCGGTCTCCCCAGGGATCATCTCGCGCAGCCCGAGGCGGACCTCACGCGCCTGCTCCTCAAGCCCTGGCACATGACGATGTCGGAGCCGGTGAAGCTGGAGCTGGTTGACGACGAGCCGTAGCTGACGGTGTTGCAGGTCCTATGGATCGATCTTCTGCTCGGCCAGAAGCGCGTAACGCTCTTTGAGTTGGGGACGGCGTAGGCCGCTCAGGTTTGAACCGAGCCCGCCAGCGTCGCTACGCTCGGAGCCATGCAGTCGTGCCCGCTCCACCGTGACGTGGTGCTCGAGAGCACCCCCGAGGGACTCCGCTGCTTCATCTGTGGTGGCGTCATCGAGGCCGTCGAGGTCGACGAGCCGGCCACCAAGATCCTCGAGTTTCGGCGCCCCGCCCCGGCGCGACGCGAAGAGCGCCCCCTGCGCGAATTCGCCTCCAGCCAGCCCATCCACCCCGAGCTGGAGCGGCACATCCAGGCCCTCTCGGATGCGCTCCGGCTGGACCCCACCGACCCGCGCATCGTGCAGGCCCTCGCCGAGACTCTGGAGCAGGCCGGACGTCACGCCGACGCAGCCGACGTCTACTTCCGTCGCGGGCATGCGTGCATGGAGAACGGCCTGGCCGTGCTGGCGTTGCCGTTCTTGCGACAGGTCCTCAGGCTCGACCCGACCCGCGATGACGCGCGCCGACTCTTGATCGAGGCGTGTTTCGACCAGAGGCTGCTCGACGAGGTCGTTCGGGAGCTCGAGCAGCTTTGGATCCGGTACCGGATCACGGGTCAACGCGCGAGGTCCTACGAGGCCATGCTGGCGCTGAAGCTCCTCGAGCCGGAGTTCCAGCCTTCACTTCCCGGCCCCAAAGCGGAGTGGTCTCGTTGCTTCCCCATCCGGTTTGCGGTCCGAGAGCTCCTGCGCAATCACGACGTGACGCGGCTGGACATCATCCTCCGCGACGTCGAGTTCATCGGTCGGTATGGGTCCCTCGACTGGGAGGTGCTCGGGAGCTGGGTCGAGTGCCGGGTCTACGGCGAAGGGCGCGAGGCGATGACCAAGCGCCTCACCCAGCTCCATGCCGACGATCCCGACCACCTGCACTGGATGCTGATGCTCGCCAGGCTGCTCGACGGGACCGAGCGCCAGGCGGAGGCGGCAGAGCTGTACAAGCGGCTGCTCCCACTCGCGTGTGACGAGGCGTGGCGGTTCGAGCTGGGTGATCGGACTGGGCAGCTCGTCCGGCTGAGATGAAACCCACGCTCGTCCAGGGGCTGTGCTTCATCGCGCCTCGAAGATCTTGCCAAGCGTTCCCAGTTCAAGGTGCTCGAGAAGCCCGTCGACACCTAGAACCCGAGCAAACTCCGGCGCACCAGCCAGCTCGAGGTGCTTCCGAAGACGGTCGTCATTTGAGATCAGGACGGTGTCGGGAAGCATCAGCGCCGAAACGAGTCGGAAGTCGCTGGCGTCACCACGCCTACCTCGGCCTCTCGGGTTGTATGGATTGCCGCCAGTCACTGACAGGCGGTGGAACCAAGGCGGTGGTGGCAAGTTGAGCAGATTCCTGCAGCCTGGCTGGGGGAGCCAATGCCGACGACCGCAGAAATCCTCACCGACGTCGTGGTGCGCAATGCGCTCGCAACTTTGGCAAAGCGCGGCACTCCAGCGGCCGAGCGCATCGCCAGGCAGCTCGAGGACGTGCACGCCGCCGCGAACGAGACCTTCCGCCTCGACGAGGAGCGCTTCGCCCGCATGAAGCTCGCCGACCTCGAGAAGCTCAACAGCACCGCCCTCGACGCGATCCACACCGAGGCGCTCACGGTCCTCGAGAAGCACGGGGTCGCCAACGCTCGGAGCCTGAAGCCAGTGAAGGCGTGGCACGCGTTCCGAGACCTCCCGACCCTCACCGCGGGCGACTGGTTGATCAAGGACCTGCTGGAGCGGTTCGCCTTCAACGCGACCAACCTGGCCGACCTCATCAACCGCACGGCCTGGAGGGACGAGTGCAAGAAGCGCTCGGGGCTGGTCCAGCTCGCGGCCGACGAGTGCGGCTGCGCCGTCGAAGACTTCCTCCCGCCCAAGGCGAAGTGATGCGCCTGCGCCGCCACGCCAACCGCACGCTCTTCGACCCCGAGATGAAGCGCCAGGTGACGCTCGATGAGGTGGCGCGCGCCGTGCGCGGCGGAGAGCAGCTCAACGTCACCCAAGCCGAGGGGGACAAGGACGTCACCGGCCTGGTGCTCCTCCAGCTCCTTCAGATGGAGGCGGCGCGTGGCGCGGAGCTCCCGACCGAGCTGCTGCTGGAGGGCCTTCGCTCGGTGATGGCGACACGGCGACCTTCATCCGTGCTGAAGCAGCTCGAAGAGGAGCTGATCGCCTCGGCGACCAAGGTGAAGTAGGCCGCGGCAGCTAGAGAGCCTGACCGATGTAGATGTCATTGCCGTCCGGATCCCGTACCGCTGCCTCGCGCATTCCGTACTCGCTGCGGTCCTGCGGCACTGCGGCGAGGGCCTGCCCCGCAGCTTCTATCTGGGCGGCGTAAGCATCGACACCCGACGCAAGGCGCAGATGGCAGGCACTCTTCCCGGCCGGCTTCGTGCCTGCGCGGACAAGGACGATCGTCGCCGCGCCAATGCTCACCCCAGCGTAGTCGCTGCCATGAAAGGCCACGTTGAACCCGAGGACCTTAACGTACCAATCGACTGAGCGGGCCACGTCGTTCACGAAGAAACTTGGCGCGACGGATTCGACGGCCGGCATGGAGAAGCCCCTTGGTGACCAAGCGCAAGTGATCGCGCTTCGGATTCCAATCTACTCCGACATGGCTGACGCTACGCTCAGGCCCCCGGCCTCTTCCACCCCAACGCCTCGCTGGCGATCCCGTGCACCTTCTGACCTCGCGGCGACGTGAGCTCGTCCGTCTCGTCGTGCACCCTGACGAGCGCATGCTTGAGGCGGCGAATCTCGGCCCAGCACTCTTCCCGCGACATCGGCAGCTTCTCGGGCTGCTGGTCCCACCACGTGGCGTCGGGCATACCCTGAAGCTAGCGCGCGTCGGTGACAGCGACCGACGATGCGCTACCTGTTGTAGTGCTCGGCGCATCCGCCACCAACTGTGCCGCATCGAGTGATCCCAACCCGCTCAGCGGTGGCGGCGTTGAGCGCTACCCGAACATCTTCCTGAGGAGCAATTTCCTGTTGTGCGCGCCGCCGGGGATGTTCGTCCCGCCCGGATCGTACGGCTCGACCTCGGCCTCGGGCAGGTTGAAGATCGACGTGCCGCCGGCCGTGCCGCCCTTCTCGTCGAGGAGGGTCACGGACATGTCGCAGTCCCCGTAGCGTCCCGCCTCGAAGCTGAGGCCGCGGAAATTGAAACGCTGCTCGAGGGAGAGGTACGCGAGCGCGTTCCCGCGCTTCTTCGCTGCCTGGTTCGCGTCGTGCCAATCGAGCCGACGGAAGCGCTCGATCCAGTCGCGATGCTTCTCCTTGTCGAAGCGCATCAGCGCGTCCGCGTCGCGCGTGCCGGACCAGAACGGATGAAACACCTCGCGGGCTTTCTCGACGAGCTCGGAGACGAGCGCGATCCGCTCATGCGTGCCGCACGATTCGGTGATCCACCGCCAGTGCCACGGCTCGCGCTCGCCATAGTCGCCAATCACCTCGAACTCGGCCTCTTGCCGCTCGCGAAACCGCTCCCAGTGGGCTTCCTCCTCCTCGTCGGTGCGGCGCATGCGGAAGCCGAGCAGCGCCCACTCGTCCTCAAAGCTGAGCTCGAGCTCGCTCACGAGCTCGTCCTCGTACGGTGTGATCCGGGCCCATTGCAGGAAGACGTCGACGCCGGCCGCCCGCAGCTTGCGGCCGAGCTGAATCGCCGCGCACTCCGTTGAGGACTCCCACGCCTTCCAGTACTCGGCTCCGCCATCCTTCGGCTCATCCATTTCGGCCTCCGGGTTTGGGTTGGGTCCCGGTGTGCGTCAAGGTGAGCGATCAGGCTACACACCGACTCCGACACGCTGCATGCCGCACCGCGCTGGGCGCCCTCGGGCGTGTGGTGCTGCCCATGCCGCGCAGGTGAGCCGTCGACCTGGTGGGCGGCAGGACTGAGAGCGACAAGCGGGGTTGCGGCACTTCGAGCTCCGGCCGATTCCAGTGGAGCGAAGGGGGCTCAGCCGCAAATCGTGATTCGCGCCGCTCGCCCCAGCGCAAATCGTGATTCACGCCGCTCACCCGGCCGTACGTCGCGATTCGCGCCGCTCGCCCAAGCGCAAATCGTGATTCACGCCGCTCGCCCGGCCGTAAATCGCGACTCGCGCCGATCACCCAGCCGT